>DASXXO010000174.1:0-13778 GCA_036503045.1 Caldimonas sp.
GCCGGCGGGCACGTCGGCGTTGCGCTCGACCTGCATCCGGTTGATCACGAGCGTCTTCGCCGGCTCGAGCTCGAAGGTCAGGTCGACCTTCCTGATCCAGAACGGCGGCGCCGCGTAGTCTTCGCGGCGGACGAGGGGAGCAGTGCCTTCGCGCATGAGAGTCTCCGGGATTATTGTTCCTCGACGCTGCCGGTCACACGCCCTGCTTGAGGCTCGCCTCGATGAAGGGATCGAGGTCGCCGTCGAGCACCTTCTGCGTGTTGCTGATCTCGACGTTGGTGCGCAGGTCTTTGATGCGGCTCTGGTCGAGGACGTAGCTCCTGATCTGGTGACCCCAGCCGACGTCGGTCTTGGTGTCCTCGAGCTTCTGCTGCTCTGCCATGCGCTTGCGCAGCTCGTGCTCGTAGAGGCGCGAGCGCAGCATCTGCCAGGCCTCGTCGCGGTTCCTGTGCTGCGAGCGGTCGTTCTGGCACTGAACGACGATGCCGGTCGGGATGTGCGTCAGGCGCACCGCCGAGTCGGTCTTGTTGATGTGCTGGCCGCCGGCGCCCGAGGCGCGGAAGGTGTCGGTGCGAACGTCGGCCGGGTTGATGTCGATCTCGATCGAGTCGTCGACCTCGGGATAGACGAAGAGGCTCGCGAAGCTCGTGTGGCGGCCGCCGCTCGAGTCGAACGGGCTCTTCCTCACCAGCCGGTGCACCCCGGTCTCGGTGCGCAGCAGCCCGAACGCGTAGTCGCCTTCGACCTTGATGGTCGCGCTGCGGATACCGGCGACGTCGCCGTCGGTCTCCTCGAGGACCTCGGTCTTGAAGCCCTTCTTCTCGCAGTACTTGAGGTACTGGCGCAGCAGCATCGCCGCCCAGTCGCACGCCTCGGTGCCGCCGGCTCCGGCCTGGATGTCGATGAAGCAGTTGCCCGCGTCGAGCGGGTTGTTGAACATCCGCCTGAACTCGAGCTCGGCGATCGAGCCTTCGAGCTTGGCAGCGTCGGCCTCGATCGCGACGAGCCCGTCGAAGTCGCCCTCGGCCTTCGACATCTCGTAGAGCTCGCTGTTGTCGGCGAGGTTCGAGGTCAGGTGGTCGATCGTCGACACGACGTTGTCGAGCGATCGCTTCTCGCGGCCGAGCTCTTGCGCGCGCTTCGGCTCGCTCCAGACGTTCGGGTTCTCGAGGGCGGCGTTGACCTCGTTCAGGCGCAGCGACTTGCGGTCGTAGTCAAAGATACCCCCGAAGGTCCTGCGTCCGCTGCGTCAGGTCGGCGAGGCGGTTGCCGATGGCATTGATGTGTTCGACGTCCATGGTGGGCTCTCTCTGGCTTCAGGCGCTGCGCGGAGGGCGCGATTCTGACAGGAACGCCTCGATCAGCGCGGCTATGTCCTCGGGGCGGTCGTGGTGCAGCATGTGGCCGGCGGGGCCGACGACGTGCCGTCGGACGTCGGCAACCAGGTGCAGCCGCTCGTGGAATTCGGCCTTGCTGTAGCGGTCGCCCCACCAGACCGAGACGTCGGTCCGGTCGCCCTCGACCCAGAGCACCGGCGCCGTGATCCGCTTCCAGCACTCGAGCCATTCGTCCACCTGCGCGATGAGCGGGCTCATGCGCTTGTGGTTCGGGTCGGCCAGCAGGGCGCGCGGGCCGGCGGGGTCGTCGGTGAGCGGCCGCGACCAGTGCGACGCGAGCCAGGCGGCTCGGTCGGCGCGCAGCAGCGGATTGGTCTTGCGCAGCCGGCCGGCCACCGCGGCGAGGTCGGGATACGGGCGCAGTTGCATCGGCGTCTTCAGCGCGTCGAGCCACTTGGCGATGCGCCCGGGCGCCTGATGCGGCTTCGAGCGCGGCATGCCGAACCCTTCGAGGTTGACGACCCGGCGCACGCTCTGCGGCCGGATGCCGGCATAGAGCATCGCGACGTTGCCGCCCATGCTGTGACCGAGCAGGTCGATGGCCAGGCGCTCGACGCCGAACAGCGCGTCGAGGACCATCTCGAGGTCGCCGAGGTATTCGGGGAAGAAGTAGGTCTCGGCCTGCGGCGTCTCGCTCGCGCCGAAGCCGCGCCAGTCGAGCGCGATCACGTGCCGCTCTTCGGCGAACGCATCGACGACGAACTGGAACGACGCCGCGACGTCCATCCAGCCGTGCAGCATGAGAATCGGCGGCCGTCCGGGGCGATCGAGGCTTGCGTCGCCCCAGACGAGGACGTGCTGGCGGAGGCCCCGCGCCTCGACGAAGCGGCTGCGCGCGACGCGGCGCGGGCGATACGTTTCGACTTCCATCGCCGCACTGTAAGCGGCGCAGCGCGGACGGGTCTCGCGGTGCCGCGACAGCGCGGCCGCGCGCGCGAATGCCGGTGCCAGAATCGCCGCATGACCGACGACGCCCCATCGATCGAAGGCGCGGACTTCACGATCCGCGCCGCTTTGCCTGGCGACGTCGGCGCGATCGTCCGCCTGATCCACGGCCTCGCCGAATTCGAGCGGTTGACCCACCTCGTCGAGGTGACGCCGGAAAAGCTCGCGCCGCACCTGTTCGGGCCGCGGCCGGTCGCCGAGGCGATGGTGGCCGAGCGCGGTGACCGAATCGTCGCGTTCGCGCTGTTCTTCACCAACTTCTCGACCTTCCTCGCCAGGCCCGGGCTCTATCTCGAAGACCTTTTCGTGGAGCCAGAGGCGCGCGGCGACGGCATCGGCCAGGCGCTGCTCGAGCACCTCGCGCGGCTCGCCGCGACGCGCGGCTGCGGCCGCTTCGAGTGGAGCGTGCTGGACTGGAACGAGGGCGCGATCCGCTTCTATCAGCGGATCGGTGCGACGGTGATGCCCGACTGGCGCATCTGCCGCATCGCCGGCGCTGCGCTCGACGCATACCGGCCGACGCGGTGAGCGCGGCCGCCGATCGCTACGCGGAGCTCCACGCGGGTTTCCGCTGGCACGTTCCCGAGCGCTTCAACATCGCCGAGGTGTGCTGCACGCGCTGGGCGCGCGAGCGACCCGATGCGGTCGCGATCCGCTTCGAGGACGGGCACGGCGCGCGCACGGACTTCACCTACGCTGCGCTCGACCGCGCCGCGAATCGCCTCGCTGCGGCGTTGCGACGGCTCGGTGTTGCCCGCGGCGACCGCGTCGCGCTCGTGCTGCCGCAGCGCTTCGAGACCGCGGTCGCCCACGTCGCGCTCTACCGGCTCGGCGCGGTGGCGATGCCGCTCTCGATGCTGTTCGGCCCGGATGCGCTCGAGTACCGCATCAACGACAGCGAGGCGCGGCTCGCGATCGTCGACGAGAGCGGCATCGTCAACGTGCGCGAGGCGCGGCCGCTCTGCGCCAAGTTGGCCACCGTCGTCGCTGTCGGCGCCGCCGCCGGGCAGGGAGACTTCGACTGGGACGACATCGTCGCCGGCGAGCGCGCGACCTTCGCCGCCGAGCAGACCCGCGCCGACGACCCCGCAGTGCTGATCTATACGAGCGGAACGACCGGGCCGCCCAAAGGCACGCTCGTTCCGCACCGCGCGCTGATCGGCAACCTGCCCGGCTTCGTCTGCAGCCAGAACTGGTTCCCGCAGGACGATGCGGTCTTCTGGTCGCCCGCCGACTGGGCCTGGACCGGCGGCCTCATGGACGCGCTCCTGCCGACGCTCTATTTCGGCCGCGAGATCGTCGCGCTGCAGAGCCGCTTCGCTCCCGAGCTCGCGTTCGAGGTGATGGAGCGCCATCGCGTCACCCACACATTCCTGTTCCCGACCGCGCTGAAGGCGATGATGAAGGCGGTGCCGGCGCCGCGCGAGCCCTTCTCGCTCGCGCTGCGCGCGATCATGAGTGCCGGCGAGGCGGTCGGCGACGCGGTGTTCGCATGGTGTCGCGACGCGCTCGGCGTGGTGCCGAACGAAATGTTCGGCCAGACCGAGATCAACTACATCGTCGGCAACTGCGCCGTGCGCTGGCCGGCGCGCGCCGGCAGCATGGGGCGGCCGTATCCGGGCCACCGGGTCGCGGTGATCGACGACGACGGCCGCGAGTGCCCGCGCGGCACGCCTGGCGACGTCGCGCTGCACCGGCGCGACATCCATGGCGAGCGCGACCCGATCTTCTTCCTCGGCTACTGGAAGCGCGACGACGCGACGCGCGCGAAGTTCACCGGCGACCCCGACGACAGCTGGTGCCGCACCGGCGACACCGCGGCGATGGACGACGGCGGCTACCTCTGGTACCAAGGACGCAGCGACGACGTCTTCAAGGCTGCCGGCTACCGCATCGGCCCGAGCGAGATCGAGAACTGCCTGGTCAAGCACCCGGCGGTCGCCAACGCGGCAGTGGTGCCCAAGCCCGACGCCGACCGCGGGGCGCTCGTCAAGGCGTTCGTCGTCCTTGCCGCAGGCCACGTCGCTTCGGCCGATCTCGAGCGCGAGCTGCAGGCGCACGTGCGCGGCAAGCTCGCGCCCTACGAGTACCCGAAGGAGATCGAGTTCATCGATGCCTTGCCCATGACCACGACCGGCAAGGTGCAGCGGCGCGTGCTGCGCCTGCGCGAAGAGCAAAACGCGAAGGCGCCGCGGTCGGCGTGACCGGCGGCGCCTTCGCGTGCAAGGACGATGCCTACTTGACCTGGCCGCGCAGCTCGCCGCCCGGGTTCGCTGCAGTGTGCAGGTTGACGTACCACAGGCCCTGCTTGACCTGATCGACCTGCGCCGGCGTCAGCGTTGCCGACCCGACGATCGGGCTGGCCAGCGGACCGGCGAACGGAACGACGACGCCGGCGTTGGATCCCGGCTGCGCCGGGCCGTGGAAGTGGCCGGCGGTGACGGGGCCGGTCGTCCCCGAGTACGTGACCGTCCACTTGATGGTGCTGCCGTCGAGCTCGACCTTGGCCGTTCCCGAGGCGGCGCTCGCGTTGGGCGGAACCTCGTTCTGCGCCGAGAGCGGAATCGACATGACGCCGCCCTTGTCACGGTCCATCATGCCGCAGCCACCGACGACGAGCGCGCCGCTGACGAGAAGGGTGGCGAGGGCAAAACGACGAGCGATCATGAGTCAGTCTCCTCCGGTTGGAGCCGGGCGCGCGATCTCGCGGCGCGGCGTGGGCGGGCGATGATAGAACGTTCGATGCCGATGCGCCTCATGGCACACCCTATGCAACCGACCTCGCTCGTCGCGATGGGCAGACAGTCGATCGCCGCCTGGGTCGACGACTACGCACCGAGCATGGGCGCCGCGCTCGCGTACTACACGCTGTTCTCGATCGCGCCGCTGCTGCTCATCGTCGTTTCGATCGCGGGCCTCGTCTTCGGCCCCGACGCGGCGCGCGGCGAGATCTTCGGCGAGCTGCGCGAGCTGATCGGCGATCAAGGCGCGGACGCCGCGCAAGGCCTGCTGCAAAGCGTCAACAAGCCGGCGCAGGGGATTGCCGGAACCGTCGTCGGCATCGCCGCGCTGCTGCTCGGCGCGGCGTCGGTGTTCGGCGAGCTGCAGGACGCGCTCGACCGCATCTGGCGCGCCCCTCCGCGTCAGGGATCGGGACTGTGGAACCTCGTCCGCACGCGCCTGGTGTCATTCGGCATGGTGCTCGGCGTCGGCTTTCTGCTCATCGTCTCGCTGCTCGCGAGCGCCGCGATCGCCGCCGTCGCCAAGCTCTATGCGGGCGCGTTCGTCGGCTGGTCGATCGTCGCCGAAGGATTGAACTTCGCGCTCAGCTTCGCGGTGGTGACCACCACCTTCGCGATGATCTACAAGCTCCTGCCGCGCGTGCCGATCGGCTGGCGCGACGTCTGGACCGGCGCCGCGGTGACCTCTCTGCTGTTCGCGATCGGCAAGTCGCTGATCGGGGTCTATCTCGGGCGAAGCGGCTTCGCGTCGGGCTTCGGCGCGGCCGGGTCGCTGATCGTCCTGCTCGTCTGGACGTACTACTCGGCGCAGATCTTCCTGCTCGGCGCCGAATTCACGCATGTCTATGCGCACGCGCGCGGGACGCTCCGCGATCCGGCCGTGGCCGCGGCGATGACCGACGACGCCGCGCCGTCGGCCGAGCACACACTGACGCGCTCGCGCGAAGCCCTCGCCGTTGCGCTTCGGCGCCGGGGCGGCAAGACCTGAGCGCGGCAGCGATCCGGCTATCCTCGTCCCATCGTTTCGACCCTCGGGAGCGCGGATGCCGACCTCGGCGCGATGGCACGACCGGCGCGACGCACTGAAGCTTCTCGGCAGCGTCGCGCTGGCGCCGCTCGCCGTCGCAGCGCAGGCCGAGGCGTGGCCGGCGCGGCCGATCAGGGTGCTGATCGGCGTGCCTGCCGGCGGCACGCAGGACGTGCTGACGCGCGCGATCGCCGACGCAGTGAAGGCGAGCCTCGGGCCGATCCTCATCGACAACCGCGCGGGTGCCGCGGGAAGAATCGCCGTCGAGGCGGTGAAGAACGCCGAGCCCGACGGCTACACGCTCCTGCTCGGAACGGCGGGAATGATGACGATGTTTCCGAACGCGTACAAGAAGCTCGGCTACGACCCGGTCAAGGACTTCGTGCCGATCGTCAACGCAGCGAGCTTCGAGCTCGCGATGACGGTTAATCGCGCCGTGCCGGCGACGACGGTCGGCGAGTTCGTCACTTGGGCGCGTACGCAGGGAACGGACGGCGCGAACGTCAGCTTCGCGTCGTATGGCGCTGGCACACCGTCGCACTTCCTCGGCGAGATGCTCAACCGCGCGACCGGTCTGAAGATGGTCCACGTTCCCTACAAGGGCTCGACGCCGGCGCGCCAGGACGTCATGGGCGGGACCGTGCCGGTCTACTTCGACACCGTCGGCGGCGCGCTGGCGATGCTGCCGACCGGGCGCGTCAAGGTCCTGGCGACGAGCGGCGCGAAGCGTTCGCCGCCGATGCCGGCGGTGCCGACCTTCATCGAGCTCGGCTACCAGGACGTGATCGCGACCGCGTGGTTCTCGTACTACGCGCCGGCCCGCACGCCGCAGCCGATCGTCGACAGGCTGCGCGCCGAGTTCGCCAAGGCGGTGAACTCGCGCGAGGTGCGCCAGCAGCTGGTCCTGAACGGCATGTATCCGGTCGGCGACGGTCCCGACGCGCTGCTCAGGACCATGCACGACGACACCGAACGCTGGGGCCGCATCATGCGCGCGACCAATTTCAGCGCCGACGACTGACGGCATGGCACGGCGGCCGAGCTTCGTCTTCATCGTCGCCGATGATCTCGGCTTCGCCGACCTCGGCTGCTACGGCGGCCGCGTGCCGGTCTCGCCGGTCCTCGATCGCCTCGCCGCCGACGGCATCCGCTTTACCCAGGGCTACGCCAACTCTCCGGTCTGCTCGCCGACCCGCTTCGCGCTCATGACCGGCCGCTACCAGTACCGCCTGCGCGGCGCAGCCGAGGAGCCGATCAACAGCAGGAGCCGCGGCAGCGCGACGTTGGGGCTGCCGCCCGAGCACCCGACGCTGCCGTCGCTGCTCAAGGCAGCCGGCTACCGCACCGCGCTCGCCGGCAAATGGCACCTCGGCTACCCGCCCGCCTTCAGCCCGCTGCGCTCGGGCTACGACGAGTTCTTCGGGCCGATGTCGGGCGGGGTCGACTACTTCAGCCACCGCGACTCGCGCGGCACGCACGACCTGTGGCAGGGCGAGGCGGAGCACCGCGAGGAGGGCTATCTCACCGACCTGATCTCGCGCCGCGCGGTCGACTTCATCGAGCGCGTCGCCGCGCCGGGCGCGGCGCCGTTCTTTCTCAGCGTGCACTACACCGCGCCGCACTGGCCGTGGGAGGCACGCGACGATGCGCGAATCGCCGCCGAGGTCAAGGACAACCTGTTCCACCTGCACGGTGGCAACATCCACACCTACCGCCGCATGATCGGCCACATGGACGAAGGGATCGGCTGGATCCTCGAGGCGCTCGCCGCGCACGGCGTCGCCGACGACACGCTCGTCGTCTTCACGAGCGACAACGGCGGCGAGCGCTTCAGCGACAACTGGCCGCTCGTCGGCGGCAAGATGGACCTCACGGAAGGCGGCATCCGCGTGCCTTGGATCGCGCGCTGGCCGGCGCGCCTCGGCGCCGACGCAACGAGCGCGCAGCTCTGCATGACGATGGACTGGAGCGCGAGCATGCTCGACGCCGCCGACGTCGGCGCCGACCCGCGCTATCCGCTCGACGGCGTCTCGCTGCTGCGACTGCTCGCCGATCCGGCGCACGCCTTCGATCGTCCGCTCTACTGGCGCATGAACCATCGCGGCCAGCGAGCGCTTCGGCGCGGCACCTGGAAGTACCTGCGCGTCGACGGGCACGACTACCTGTTCGACCTCGAAGCCGACGAGCGCGAGCGCGCCAACCGCGCACCGCGCGAGCCCGCGCGCCTGCAGGCGATGCGCGCCGACTGGGAGGCGTGGAACGCGACGATGCCGCCGATCCCGCCCGACGCGACCGTGAGCCTCGGCTATGGCGCGAAGGACATGCCGCAGCGCTAGCGATGACGACGACGGCATCGCCAGGCGATCCGCACGATCTCGCGCGCTTCGTCGCCGCGCAGGCGCCGGTCTGGGAGCAGGTGCGCCGCGAGCTCGCGAGCGCACAGAAGCGCAGCCACTGGATGTGGTTCGTCTTCCCGCAGCTGAAAGGCCTGGGGCGCAGCGCCATGGCCGAGCGCTACGGCGTCGGCTCGCTCGCTGAAGCGCGCGCGTATCTGGCGCATCCGCTACTCGGCGCTCGGCTCGTCGAGGCGACGCGCTCGATGCTCGGCGCACCTGAAGGGCTGAGCGCGCTGGCGATCCTCGGCACGCCCGACGAACTCAAGTTCCGCTCGTCGATGACGCTGTTCGAGGCTGCCGGCGATGCCGGTGCACCGTTCGCCGCTGCGCTCGACCGCTTCTTCACCGGCGCTCGTGATCCGGCGACGCTCGACCTGCTCCGACGTCGCTGAACAGCGCTCTACCGGCGGCCAGGTGAAGGGCCTCGGCGCGGCGGCGCTCGCGCTCGGCAACGTGCGCAACGGCCAGCGCTGACCCCGCGCGCCCCGCGCGCGCTCAGGCAGTGCGGATCAGCGAGATGTGCTCGGTCCCGCTCTCGGGCAGCCACACCTCGCCGGCGCGCCCGTAGATCTGGCGCACGCCGGCGCCCTCGTTCGTCAGGGCAAGGCGCGTGAACGCTTCGCTCGCGGGATCGAAGCGCACGATGGCGTTGCTGCCCCAGTCGCTCAGCCAGACCTGGTCGTGCTCGTCGACGTAGACGGCATACGGCCGCGGGCTCGCGCCCGGCAGCTTCCACGCGCGCCAGCTCGCTTTCGCTGGGTCGTGCATCGAGAGCTGGCCGCTCAGCCATTCGCTCACCCAGACCCGGCTCTGGCTGTCGCTCCAGACGCGCCGCGCGCCTTGCTTGGGCGTCGGCGGCTCGACGACGATCGATTCGCCGCTCGCGCGGTCGATCCGGGCGATGAACGAGCCGGCGAGCGAGCAGTACCAGACGTCGCCGCGCGGCGTGGTGCAGATGCCGTAGGGGCCGGTGCCGCGCGGCGCTTCCTTGACCGTGATGCGCCCGCTCTTCGGCGCGAGGTGACCGACGAAGCCACTCTGGCCGGTGAACCAGAGGTCGCCCTCGCGGTCGAAGGTCGCGGTGTTGAGATTCGCGTAAGGCGTTCCGGCAGGCAGCGGGAAGACGCGTACCGCGCGATCGGGCCAACCGACGCGGACGATCGCGTTCTGGCCGCCGTCGGTGAGCCACGCCGCGCGGTCGGGTCCGGGGATCACGCCGTGCGGCGCCGCTCCGCCGCCGAGCGCGACGAGCTCGACGCGCGCGCTCTTCGGATCGAACCAGCCGAGATGGCCGCTGCGCTGCGCGGTGAACCACACGCCGCCGTCGGGCGCCGGCGCGACGTCGTGGATTCCGGTGCGCTGACGCGTCGCGAGCGGCCAGCTCTGCAGCTTCGCGGGTTCGGCGCGTGCCCGACCGGGCGCCGCGCAAAAGAGTGCGCCGGCGGTCGCCAGCAGGGCGAGTGCTTCGCGTCGCGTGCAGTTCTGCATGGCAGGACTCCTCGCCCGGGGGGCGTCGGTCGCCGACACACTATATTCAAGTCATGAGGCATGCCGTCTTCAGGCTCTTTGCGCGCGCGCCGCTGCACGACCCGACGGCCGCACCCGACCCGCAGGCGAAGCGCGAGACGAAGACGACGACGTGCTACATGTGCGCGTGCCGCTGCGGCATCCGCGTCCATCTGCGCGACGGCGTGCCGCGCTACATCGACGGCAACCCGAACCACCCGATCAACAAGGGCGTGATCTGCGCCAAGGGCGCGGCCGGGATCATGAAGCAGCTGTCACCGGCGCGCCTCACGCGGCCGCTGCTGCGCAAGGCCGGGAGCGACCGCGGCGCCGGCGCGTTCGAGCCGATATCGTGGGAGCGCGCGTTCTCGATCCTGGAGGCGCGGCTGGCGAAGATCCGCGCGACCGACCCGCGCAAGTTCGCTCTCTTCACCGGACGCGACCAGATGCAGGCGCTGACGAGCCTGTTCGCGCGCCAGTTCGGCACGCCCAACTATGCAGCGCATGGCGGCTTCTGCTCGGTCAACATGGCCGCGGGGATGATCTACACGATCGGCGGCAGCTTCTGGGAGTTCGGCGGCCCCGACCTCGCACGCGCCAAGCTGTTCGTCATGATCGGCACCGCCGAGGACCATCACTCGAACCCGCTCAAGATCGCGATCGGTGACTTCAAGCGGCGGGGAGGGCGTTTCATCTCGATCAACCCGGTGCGCACCGGCTACTCGGCGATCGCCGACGAGTGGATCCCGATCCGGCCGGGAACCGACGGCGCGCTCTTCATGGCGCTGCTGCACGAGCTGATCGCGAGCGACCTGATCGACCACGCGTTCCTCAAGCGCTATACCAATGCGCCGCAGCTCGTCGTCCTGGGCGACGGGCCGCGCGAAGGCATGTTCGCGCACGACCCCGACCCCGCGAAGGGGCCGCCTGGGGACGGGCGCGAGCCGCACAACAAGCTCGTCTACGACAAGGCGTCCGGCCGGGTCATGGCGGCCTATCCCGAAGGCATCGCCGACGGCGCCGATCCGGCGCTCGAAGGCGAATTCACGCTTGCCGACGGCACACGCGTCGCGCCGTCGTTCCAGCTCCTGCGCGAGCGCGTCGCGCCGTGCACGCCGCAGTGGGCGGCGGAGATCACCGGCATTGACGCGGTGCGCATCCGCGCGCTCGCGCGCGAGCTCGGCGAGACCGCGCTGCACCAAGCTTTCGAGCTACCGATCGCCTGGACCGATGCGTGGGGCAAGGAGCACGCGACGACCCAAGGGCGGCCGGTCGCGTTCCACGCGATGCGCGGCCTCGCGGCGCACTCGAACGGCTTCCAGACCGTGCGCGCGCTGGCGATCCTGATGAGCGTCCTCGGCACGATCGACGCGCCCGGCGGATTTCGGCACAAGGCGCCGTACCCGCGCCACATCGTGCCCAACTTCCGCGCCTTCAACTCGCCGGACATGATCCGGCCGAACACGCCGCTCAACGCGGCGCCGCTCGGCTTTCCCGCCAATCCCGACGAGCTCGCGATCGAGGAAGACGGCACGCCGATGCGGATCGACCACGCGTTCTCGTGGCAGCACCCGCTGTCGGCGCACGGGCTGATGCACACGGTCATCACCAACGCGACGCGCAGCGATCCGTACCGCCTCGACACGCTGCTGATCTTCATGTCGAACATGGCGTGGAACTCGACCATGAACACGCTCGCGGTGCGCGAGATGCTCAACCGCAAGAACGCCGACGGCGAGCACGAGATTCCGTTCCTCGTCGTCTGCGACGCGTTCGACAGCGAAACCGTCGCTTTTGCCGACCTCGTCCTGCCCGACACGACCTACCTCGAGCGGCACGACGCGATGAGCATGCTCGACCGGCCGATCTCCGAGTTCGACGGCCCGGCCGACTCGGTGCGTGTGCCGGTCGTGCCGCCGTCCGGCGAGTGCAAGCCGTTCCAGGACGTGCTCGTCGAGCTCGCGTCGCGCCTCAAACTCCCGGCGTTCACGACCGCCGATGGCACGCGCAAGTTCGCCGACTACGCCGACTTCGTCGTCAACTTCGAGTCGGCGCCCGGCGTCGGTTTCCTGATGGGCTGGCGCGGCGCGAACGGCGACCAGCACTTGCGCGGCGCGCCGAACCCCGAGCAATGGAAGCGCTACGCCGAGAACGACTGCGTGTTCCATCTCCGGCTGCCGGAGACGATGCACTACATGCGCAACTGGAACCGCGCGTACCTCGACTTCGCGAAGGAAAACGGCTGGCGCCAGAAGAACGACGTCGTCCAGCTCGCGCTCTACAGCGACACCCTGCAGACCTTTCGCCTCGCCGCGCAGGGCAAGACCCCCGGACGGCGCCCGCCCGAGCACCTGCGCGAGCGCATCGCGACCTACTTCGATCCGCTGCCGTTCTGGTACCCGCCGCTCGAGGATGGCGTCACCGATCGCGCCCGCTTTCCGCTCGCCGCGATCACGCAACGGCCGATGGCGATGTACCACGCATGGGACTCGCAGAACGCGTGGCTGCGCCAGATCCACAGCCACAACTACCTGCACGTCCATCCCGCGACTGCCGAGGCCGCGGGCATCGCCGACGGCGCGTGGTGCTGGGTCGAGAGCCGCTGGGGGCGGGTGCGCTGCATGCTCCGGCGCAGCGAAGCGGTCGAGCCGGGAACGGTGTGGACCTGGAACGCGATCGGCAAGGCCGACGGTGCGTGGCATCTCGCGCCGGGCAGCGACGAGGCGAGAAAGGGCTTCCTCCTCAACCACCTCATCAGCGACGAGTTGCCGGGCGCCCACGGCCCGATCAGCAACTCCGATCCGATCACCGGCCAGGCCGGCTGGTACGACGTGCGGGTGCGCATCGTCGCCTGCGCTGCCGGCGAGCCCGCCGAGACGTCGCCGCGCGTGGGCGCGATCGAGACCACGTGATCGACTGGCTGCGCGATCTTCTCCGTCCGGCTGCGCCTGTGCCGGAGGTCCGCGCGGCCCAGGGCGAGACGCTCGCGCGGCAGCTCGCGCTGGTCATCGACCTCAACGTCTGCGTTGGCTGCCATGCCTGCGTGACCTCGTGCAAGGAATGGAACACGCAGGGCGCGGCTGGCCCGCTCGCCGACGAGAACGCGTACGGGCCCGGTCCGACCGGAACGTTCTTCAACCGTGTCCAGACCTACGAAGCCGGCGTCTTTCCCGACACCGAGACGATCCACTTCCCCAAGAGCTGCCTGCACTGCGAGGACCCGCCGTGCGTGCCGGTCTGTCCGACCGGCGCGAGCTACAAGCGCGCGAGCGACGGCATCGTTCTGGTCGACTACGACAAGTGCATCGGCTGCAAGTACTGCGCGTGGGCATGCCCGTACGGCGCGCGCGAGATCGACGAGGTGCGCCAGGTGATGACCAAGTGCACGCTGTGCGTCGACCGCATCGAGGACGCCTCGCTCGCAGCGGAGGATCGCAAGCCCGCGTGCGTGAAGGCGTGCCCCACCGGCGCCAGGCTGTTCGGCGACGTCAAGGACCCGGAGTCCGAGGTTTCGAAGGCGATCCGCGAGCGCGGCGGCTACCCGCTGATGCCGGAGTGGGGAACCCGGCCCGCGAACCAGTACCTGCCGCGACGCGTCACGCCCAAGCCATGAATCCGGCGTTCTCGGTCCTCGTCTTCACCACCGCCGCCGGCGCAGGGCAGGGGCTCGTCGTCGCGCTCGCGCTCGCGCTTCTCATCGGCATTCCGCTCGACGCCGCGCTGGTGCAAAGCGGCCTGCTCGTTGCGACGGTCCTCCTCGTCGTCG
>DASXXO010000175.1:0-5123 GCA_036503045.1 Caldimonas sp.
GCGCGACGAGCGCGTCGCGCAGGCCGGAGATCGTGGTCACGCTCGCGATCTCGACCTCCTCGCCGCGGCCGAGCGCCTCGCGAACGGCGGCGAAATAGCGCACGGCGAGCTTCATCCGAGCAGCTCGCGGAGCGACAGGTAGCGAACGGTGTCGCCGGAGGCGATCGCCTGTCCGCCCGGGTTGTCGACCAGGCCATCGGCCCAGATCGTCGACGTCAGCACCGCTGACCCCTGGTGCCCGAACAGGTCGAGGCCGCCGGAGTCGTTGCGGCGCACGCGCAGGAACTCGCGCCGGCGGTCGGGCTTCGGCCAGGCGAAGTCGGCGCGCATCGCGATCGACCGCGGCGCGAGATCGCTCGCGCCCTGCAGGCGCAGCAGCACCGGGCGGACGGCGAGCAGGAAGGTGACGAACGCCGAGACCGGATTTCCGGGCAGGCCGATGAACCACGCCGACGAGCCATCGGCGCGGAACACTTCGCCGAAGGCGAGCGGCTTGCCCGGCTTCAGCGCGATCTGCCAGAGGTCGAGCCGGCCTTCGCGGGCGACCGCGGGCTTCAGGTGATCTTCCTCGCCGACCGAGACGCCGCCGCAGGTGACGATCAGGTCGTTCGTCTCGGCTGCGCGCTTCAGGGCCGCGCGCGTCGCGTCGAGATTGTCGGGAACGATGCCGAGGTCGTCGTGGACGCCGCCGAGCGTTTCGATCAGGCCGCGCAGCGTGAAACGGTTCGAGTTGTAAATCGCTCCCGGCTTGAGCGTCTCGCCCGGCATCGCCAGCTCGTCGCCGGTCGAGAACAGCGCGACGCGCGGCCGCCGCGCGACGCGCAGACTCGCGACGCCGACCGACGCCGCCATGCCGAGCGCCTGCGGCGTCAGCCGCATGCCGCCAGCAAGCACGCGCGCGCCGCGCTCGACGTCCTCGCCGCGACGGCGGATCGACTGGCCGACGCGAACCGGCGCGTCGATGCGCACGCCGCCGTCGACGGCAAGGCACTGCTCCTGCATGACGATCGCGTCCGCGCCGGGCGGCACCTGCGCGCCGGTGAAGATGCGCGCCGCGGTGCCCGCCCGGAGCGGCGTGCCGACGCTGCCGGCGGCGATCCGCTGCGCGACCGGCAGCACCGTCCCGGGCGCGGGAGCGTCGGCGGCGCGCAGCGCATAGCCGTCCATCTCGCTGTTGTCGGCAGGCGGAACGTCGATCTGCGAGCGGACATCCTCGGCAAGCACCCGGCCGAGCGCGTCGAAGGTCGAGAGCGTCTCGGCGCGCGCGGCGTCCGGAGCGGCGACGCGGGCGAGGATCTGCGCGATCGCGTCATCGAGCGCGAGCAGGGCGGACCGGGCGGGCGATGGTGCGTTCATCGCCGGTCATTTTCGGCGATGAACGCCTTCAGGCGGGCGACATCGGCAGGCATCGCCACGACCCGCTGCGGCAGGTCTTCGAGCCCGGCGAGGCGCCCCGGACGCGGCGCGTCGCGGCCGATCGCCGCGCGGATGGTCGCGTTGAACTTGGCGGCGAGGGCCGTCTCGAGGACGATCATCGGCGTCGCCGGATCGTGGTGCTCGCGCGCGACCTCGAGGGCGTCGGCGGTGTGCGGGTCGATCACCTCGCCGAAGCGCCGGTGGACGTCGCGGATCGTCGCCAGCCGGTCGGCCGACGTGCTGCTGCCGCTGGCGAAGCCGAACGCGGCGATGCGCTCGCGCTCGGCGGCCGAGAGCGAGAACGCGCGCCCCGCCTCGACCTCGGCGAAGAGCGCACGCGTGCGCGTCGCGTCGCGGCCGAGCGCATCGAAGACGAAGCGCTCGAAGTTCGACGCCTTCGAGATGTCCATCGACGGGCTCGACGTCTCGTGTGTCTCGGCGGCGCTGCGCACCCGGTAGGTGCCGGTGCGGAAGAACTCGTCGAGGACGTCGTTCTCGTTGGTGGCGAGGACCAGGCGACGGATCGGCAACCCCATCGTGCGCGCGACGTGGCCGGCACAGATGTTGCCGAAGTTGCCGGTCGGGACGGCGAAGTCGACCGGCTCGTCGTCGCGCCCGCTCGCCAGGAAGAAGCCGGCGAAGTAGTAGACGACCTGGGCGAGCAGGCGCGCCCAGTTGATCGAGTTGACGGTGCCGATCGCGTGCCGTTCCTTGAACGCGAGGTCGGCCGAGACCGCCTTGACGAGGTCCTGGCAGTCGTCGAACACGCCGTCGACGGCGATGTTGTGAATGTTGGCATCCTGCAGGCTGAACATCTGCGCCTGCTGGAACGGGCTCATGCGGCCGCGCGGCGACAGCATGAAGACCTGGACGCCGCGCTTGCCGCGCAGCGCGTATTCGGCGGCGCTGCCGGTATCGCCCGAGGTCGCGCCCAGGACGTTGAGCGTGCGGCCGCGCCGCGCCAGCTCATGCTCGAAGGCATTGCCGAGGAACTGCATCGCCACGTCCTTGAACGCCAGCGTCGGCCCGTTCGAGAGGCCGAGGACGAACACGCCGGGCTCGAGCGGGCGCAGCGGCGCGATGCGCGCGTCGCCGAACAGCGCCGGGGTGTAGCTGCGCTCGACCAGCGCGCGCAGATCGGCCGGTGCGACGTCGTCGACGAAGAGCGACATCAGCGCCAACGCGAGCTCGGGATACGAGAGCTTGCGCCAGGCGGCGAGCGTCGCAGCGTCGAGCTGAGGGTAGCGCTCGGGAACGTAGAGGCCGCCGTCGGGAGCGAGACCCTCGAGCAGGATCTCGGCGAAGCCGCGTCGCCGCGCTTCGCCGCGCGTGCTGACGTACTTCACGCCAGCTCTTCCTTGCGGATGCGGACGATCTTCGCGAGCACCGTCGGCAAGGCCTGCATCTTGGCGATCGCCGCGGTCATCCGTCCTTCGACCGTGTCGTGGGTGAGGATGATGACGTCGGTGCGCGCCTCGCCCGCCCTCGCCTCGCCCGGGCGCTGCAGCAGCGCGTCGATCGAGATGCCGTGCTCGGCGAGGATGCCGGTGATGCGCGCCAGCACGCCGGTCTCGTCGGCGACCTGCAGGCGCAGGTAGAACGCGGTGACGACCTCGTCGATCGGCAGGACGCCAAGGTCCTGCACGGCAGCCGGCTGGAAGGCGAGGTGCGGAACGCGGTGGTCGGGGTCGGCGGTCGCGAGGCGGGCAATGTCGACCAGGTCGGCGATCACCGCCGAGGCGGTCGGCTCGGCGCCCGCACCCTTGCCGTAGTAGAGCGTCGTGCCGACCGCATCGCCCTGCACCATCACCGCGTTCATCGCGCCTTCGACATTGGCGATCAGCCGGCGCGAGGGGACGAGCGTCGGATGGACGCGAAGTTCGATGCCGGCGGAGCCGGCATCGGCTTCGCCTGTCATGCGGACGCCGGGCGGCCGGCCGGCTTGGCCTCCCGCGCGACGTTTGGTGATCGCGAGCAGCTTGATGCGGTAGCCGAGCTGCTCGGCGTAGGCGATGTCGGCCGCCTGCAGCTCGCCGATCCCTTCGACGTAGGCCTTGGCGAACTGGACCGGCACGCCGAACGCGATCGCGCTCACGATCGTCGCCTTGTGCGCGGCGTCGATGCCGGCGACGTCGAAGGTCGGGTCGGCCTCGGCGTAGCCGAGCCGCTGCGCCTCGGCGAGCGCGGCGGCGAAGTCGATCCGCTTTTCGCGCATCTCCGAGAGGATGAAGTTGGTCGTGCCGTTGATGATCCCGGCGATCCACTCGATCCGGTTCGCGGTGAGCCCCTCGCGCAGCGCCTTGATGATCGGGATGCCGCCCGCGACCGCCGCCTCGAACGCGACGGTGACGCCGTTCTCGCGCGCCGCGGCGAAGATCTCGGTGCCATGCACCGCGAGCAGCGCCTTGTTGGCGGTGACGACGTGCTTGCCGGCGTCGATCGCCTCGAGCACGAGCGTGCGCGCGACCGTCGTTCCGCCGATCAGCTCGATCACCGCGTCGAGCTCGGGGCGCGCGATCAGCGCGCGCGCGTCGCTGCCGACCTCGGCGCTGCCGCCGGCGACGGCGCGTGCGCGCGCGAGGTCGAGGTCGGCGATCTGCGTGATGCGGATCTCGCGCCCGGCGCGGCGCCGGATCTCCTCCTGGTTGCGCTGCAGGACCGAGAACGTACCGCCGCCGACGACGCCGGCGCCGAGCAGGCCGACCTGGAACGGCTTCATCTCAGCCCGCGGCCAGCGCAGGGACGCTCGACTGCGCGTGGCGCGCCCGGTAGTGCGCGAGGAAGGTCGCGATCCGCCCCACCGCCTCGCCGAGGTCGTCGGAGTTGGGGAGGAAGACGACCCGGAAGTGGTCGGGCCGGGCCCAGTTGAAGCCCGTCCCCTGAACGATCAGCACCTTCTGCTCGGCGAGCAGCTCGTACACGAACTGCTGGTCGTCGGCGATCGGATAGAGCACCGGGTCGAGCTTCGGGAACATGTACAGCGCCGCCTTCGGCTTGACGCAGGTGACGCCGGGGATCGCGGTCAGGAGCTCGTACGCCAGATCGCGCTGGCGCGCGAGGCGACCGCCGGGCGCGACCAGATCGTCGATGCTCTGGTAGCCGCCGAGGGCGGTCTGGATCGCGAGCTGCCCGGGCGTGTTCGAGCACAGCCGCATCGACGCGAGCATGTTGAGCCCCTCGATGTAGTCGAGCGCGTGCCGCTTCTCGCCCGAGACGACCATCCAGCCGGCCCGATAGCCGCACGAGCGGTAGTTCTTCGACAGGCCGTTGAAGGTGAGGAATAGGACGTCGTCGGCCAGCGCGGCGATCGACGTGTGGGTGGCGCCGTCGTAGAGCGTCTTGTCGTAGATCTCGTCAGCGAAGACGATCAGGTCATGCCGGCGCGCGAGCTCGACGATCCGCCGGAGCACGGCGTCCGGATAGAGCGCGCCGGTCGGGTTGTTGGGGTTGATGACGACGATCGCACGCGTGCGCGCCGTCACCTTGCGCGCCATGTCGTCGAGGTCGGGCAGCCAGTCGTTCGCCTCGTCGCACAGATAGTGGACGGGCGTTCCGCCCGAGAGCGCGACGGAGGCGGTCCAGAGCGGGTAGTCGGGCGCGGGGATCAGCACCTCGTCGCCGTCGTTGAGGAGCGCGTTCATGCTCATCGTGATCAGCTCGGAGGCGCCGTTGCCGAGGAAGACGTCGTCGATCGCGACGCCCTTGAT
>DASXXO010000176.1:0-5025 GCA_036503045.1 Caldimonas sp.
GGCGGCCAGCGTCCGATGCGGGGTGCGCTCAGCGGGCGCGCCGCATCTCTTCGATCAGCCGCTCGGTGTCGCGCTCGGACATGGCGGGTGCGGCGTCGACCTTCGCGTCGTCGGCCCAGTGGACGAGCTGCGGCCACGCGAACAGAACGGCGACGACGAGCGCCTGCGCGACGAGCTGCGGCGCGAGCGCGCGCGCGAGCGCGCCGAGCGGCGGGGGCGACGCCATCGTCCGGCGCACCATCACGACCGCGTAGCCGAGCGGCGGTAGCAGGAAGCCGGCCTGGAGGACGACGAGCGTGAGCGCCGCGACCCAGGCCGCGTCGGGGATTGTTTGCAGCAACGGCGGCATGACGATCGGCACGACGAGGAAGATCATCTCGAAAGCGTCGAGCACGAACGAGCACAGCACGAAGCCCGCCAGCACCGCGCCCAGGAGCGCGTGCGGATGCCCGGAGAGCGCGTGCAGCCCTTCGGCGACGAGGCGGTCGGTGCCGAGCGCGCGCAGGACGAGCGAGAAGCTCGTCGCCGCGACCAGCAATGCCATCAGCACGCCGGTGAGCGCCATCGCGTCGGCAAGGACGGCGCGCAGCGCCGCACCATCGAGACGGCGTGCCGCGACTGCCCAGACGACGAGTCCGACCGCGCCGCTCGCCGCGCCCTCGACCGCGTAGAGGCGCCCGCTCGCGACCGCGCCGAGCAGCAGCACGATGACCAGCGCGACGAGCGCGGCCTGGGTCGCGGCGCGCCTGCCCAGCGCGGCGACCGGTGGCGCCTCGCGCGCGCGGCCGCGCCAGGCGGCGATGGCGAGCGCGGCCGCGAACACGAGCAGGCCCGGCAGGAGCGCGGCACGCACGACGTCCTGGGTGTTGACGATGCGCACCGCGAGCTGCGTCGCGTTGGCCGCCTCGGTGTGCGCGCTCATCATCGCGTCGCCGAGCAGGAGCAGGACGAGCGATGGCGGGATGACGACCCCGAGCGTGCTCGCGACGCACACCGTCGCCGTTGCCTCGGCGCGATCGACGCCGCGTTGCGCCAGCGCCGGCGCGATCCGCTGCGACAGCGCGTGCAGGCTCGCGCCGACCGACCCGTTCATCGGAGCGAGCAGCGCGCCGACCGAGAGCGCCGACATCTCGGAGGCGGCGGCGCTGCGCGCAAACAGGCGCTCGCCGGCGCGGTGCAGCAGTTCGGCGAGCGGCAGCCGGTTCAGCAGCGCGCCGATCAGCGCGTAGAGCGGCAGCGCCTGCAGGAGGTCGTGCTCGAGCAGACCGACGACGCGTGCCGGCAGCGCGCCGAGGATCGGCCAGGCGAAGGCGCCGAGCGCGACGCCGAGCGCGGCGCCGACGCTCGCGGTGCCGAGCAGCACGGCGTAGACCGGCAGCCCGGTCGTGACCATCAGCGCGATCGCGATCGCGAAGAGCGCGAGGCCGAGCCAGCTCATCGCTCTTCGCCGCGATCGCGCGCCGAGGAGAGATCGAGCAGCGCCTGCACGAGGACGAGAAGCGCGAGCAGCCAGGCGGCGCAGCGGATCACGAAGTAGAGCGGGTTGTCGGTGTCGGGGAACGCCTCGAGGCCGACCAGCGAGCGCCACGTCGGCGCCGCCGCGGCGACGACGACGAAGAGCGCCCACGGCAGCACCAGGATCGCTTCGCCATAGCGGTCGATGGCGCGTCGCCACGGTCCGGCGGCGCCGCTGCGCGCGAGCCCCGCCGCCATGTGTGCGCGTGCCCGCGTCGCGGCGCGCAGCGCGAGCGCGACGTAGAGTGCGAAGATCCACTGCGCGGCGTCGTTGGCGTCGCGCGACCACGCGCCGACGAGGTCGCGCAGCGGCCATTGCGCGAACAGCAGCAGCGCGAGCGGAACGGCCAGCCACGCGCCAGCGGTGCACGCGCGGTCGAGTGCCGACGCGAGCGTCGCCGCGAGGCGGCGCGGGCGCGGGGGATCAGCCATCCTCCCTAGAATCGCACGCGATGGGCACCCCGACCATTGCGGCAGACCCGGGCGCGTCTGCGGTCAGCGGCCATCGAAGCGCGGACGGCGCGCCGCTCTGGCCCGGGCTCGCGCTCGCGATGGCCGGCTCGATCGCGTTCTCCGGCAAGGCGATCATCGTCAAGCTCGCCTACCGCTATGGCGTCGACGCGGTGACGCTGATCATGTACCGCATGCTGTTCGCGCTGCCGCTGTTCGCGCTGCTCGCATGGTGGGCGGGGCGCGGCCGCACGCGCCTGGCGCGGCGCGACTGGATCGCCGTCACCGGCCTGGGCTTTTCCGGCTACTACCTGGCGAGCTTCCTCGACTTCGCGGGCCTCGCCTACATCACCGCCGGCCTCGAGCGGCTGATCCTCTATCTCAATCCGACGCTCGTGCTGGCGATCGGCGTGATCGCATTCCGCAAAGAGGTCAGCAAGCGGCAGATCGTCGCGCTCGGCGTCAGCTACTGCGGCGTGCTGCTCGTGTTCGGCCACGAAGTCTCGTTCCAGGGCAAGGGCGCCGCGCTCGGCGCGGCGCTGGTCTTCGCGAGCGCGCTCAGCTACGCCATCTATCTCGTCGCCAGCGGCGAGGAGGTCAAGCGCCTCGGCGCGCTGCGCCTCACGGGCCTCGCGACCAGCGTCGCGTGCCTCTTCTGCATCGCTCAGTTCTTCGTCGTCCGGCCGATGGCCGCGTTCGCGGTGGCGCCGCAGGTGATCTGGCTGTCGGTGCTGAACGCGACGCTGTGCACCTTCGCGCCGGTGCTGATGGTGATGATGGCGATTGAGCGGGTCGGCGCGTCGGTTGCGGCGCAGACTGGAATGATCGGGCCGCTGTCGACGATCCTGATGGGAATCGTCATCCTCGGCGAGCCGTTCACGGGGTGGATCGTCGCCGGCACGGTGCTGGTGCTCGCGGGCATCTGGCTGCTCGCACGGGGGAGATGACATGGACCTGGGAATCGCGGGCAAGTGGGCGCTCGTGTGCGCGGCGAGCAAGGGGCTCGGCAAGGGCTGCGCGACGGCGCTGGTGCGCGAAGGCGTCAACGTCGTCATCACGGCGCGCGGCGCCGAAGCGCTCGAGGCCACCGCGCGTGAGCTGCGCGCGCTCGGCACAGGCGAAGTGCGCGCGGTCGCCGGCGACATCACGACCGAGGCCGGCCGCGCCGCCGCGCTCGCTGCCTGCCCGCAGGTCGACATCCTCGTCAACAACGCCGGCGGCCCGCCGCCCGGCGACTTCCGCGAGTGGGGGCGCGACGCATGGATCAAGGCGCTCGACGCCAACATGCTGACGCCGATCGAGCTGATGAAGGCGACGGTCGACAAGATGGCCGAGCGCGGCTTCGGCCGGGTCGTCAACATCACGTCGGGCGCGGTGAAGGCGCCGATCGACATCCTGGGCCTGTCGAACGGCGCGCGCACCGGTCTGACCGGATTCGTCGCCGGGCTCGCGCGCAGCAGAATCGCCGCGCGCGGCGTCACGGTCAACGGCCTCCTGCCCGGCGCGTTCGACACCGACCGCCTGCGCGCGACGATGCAGGGCGCGGTCGCCAAGACCGGCAAGACGATCGAGCAGATCGCCGAAGAGCGCAAGCGCACGATCCCGGCGCAGCGCTTCGGCGCGGCCGACGAGTTCGGCGCGATCTGCGCGTTCCTGTGCAGCGCGCACGCGGGCTACCTCACGGGGCAGAACATCCTCGCCGACGGCGGCGCGTACCCGGGCACGTTCTAGCGCGGGGTGCTCACGGTGCCGGCATCGCCGCGCCGCAGTTCCAGCACTGCTCGAACGGGCCGTCGACGCGTTCGTGGCATTGGCGGCAGACCCAGTGTCGATGCACCGGATGGCGAAGCTCATCGAGCAGCGCGCGCGCTCGCTCGAGCTCGCTGTCTTCGGTGATCCAGACCTCTGGCAACGCCTGATCGGGCGGCAGCTCGCCCGCGATGCTGCTCGCGTACATGCGCTGCACGGTCGCGGCGATGCCGGCATGGGTCAGCAAGTCGGCCCAGAGCGTGGCGACGGCGAGGTTCGGGGCTTGGGTCAGGCGCTTCATGGACGGCTCTGGCACGATAGCGCACCACACGCGCAAAAGGCACCGAGATGACGACCACCAGCCCCACCATCCGCATCGAGAAGAACGGCGGCCCCGAGGAGATGAAGCTCGTCGATCTGCCGGTGGGCGAGCCCGGCCCGGGCGAGCTCCGCATCCGCCACCACGCGAGCGGGCTCAACTTCATCGACGTCTACCAGCGCTCGGGCGTCTACGCGATGCCGATGCCGCTGGCGATGGGCAACGAGGGCGCGGGCGTGATCGAGGCGGTCGGCGCCGGCGTCGCGCACCTGAAGGAAGGCGACCGCGCCGCCTACTGCAGCGGCCCGCCGGGCAGCTATTCGCTCGCCCGCGTGATGCCGGCCAAGACGGTGGTCAGGCTGCCGGACGCGATTTCGTTCGAGACCGGCGCGGCGATGATGCTGAAGGGTCTGACGGTCCAGTACCTGTTGAAGCAGGTGCGCGCCCAGGAGGCGCTCGAGCCCGGCGATTTCGTCGTCTGGCACGCGGCGGCCGGCGGCGTCGGCCTGATCGCCTGCCAGTGGGCGAAGGCGCTCGGCCTAAAGCTGATCGGCACCGCCGGCAGCGAGGAGAAATGCGCCCTCGCGCGCGACAACGGCGCCGCCTTCACGATCAACTACCGCAGCGAGGACTTCGCCGCACGGGTCAAGGAGATCACCGGCGGCAAGGGCGTGAAGGTGGTCTACGACTCGATCGGCAAGGACACCTGGGACAAGTCGCTCGAGTGCCTGCGCCCGTTCGGCCTGATGGCGAGCTTCGGCAACTCATCCGGCGTCGTGCCGCCGTTCGCACCCGGCATCCTCGGCGCCAAGGGCTCGCTTTACGTGACGCGGCAGACGCTCTTCACCCACATCGCGACGCGCGAGGCGACGCAGAAGATGGCCGACGACCTGTTCTCGGTCGTCATCAGCGGCCAGGTCAAGATCATGATCGAGCAGCGCTACCCGCTCGCCGAGGTGGCGCGCGCGCACCGCGACCTGGAAGCGCGCAAG
>DASXXO010000177.1:0-4144 GCA_036503045.1 Caldimonas sp.
GACGGTGACCTATCTCTTCGCCGGCGAGATCGTGCACCGCGACTCCACCGGCGTCGAGCAGGCGATCCGCCCGGACGAGATGAACTGGATGATCGCGGGGAGCGGCATCACGCACTCCGAGCGGTTCGAGCGCGCGCGGCGCGAAGGCGGCCCGCTGCACGCGATCCAGACTTGGGTTGCGCTTCCCGACGGCCAGGAGGAGATCGCGCCGGCCTTCTCGCACCACGAGAGCGAGGACCTGCCGGTGCACCGCGATGGCGGAGCGTGGCTGCGGCTTCTCGCCGGCGAGGCCTGGGGCCTGCGCGCCGCGGTGAGGACGCACTCGCCGTTGTTCTACGCGCACGTCGCGCTCGATCAGGGCGCCGAGTTCGCGTTGCCGGACGATCATCCGGAGCGCGCTGCCTTTGTCGTCTCGGGCGCGCTCGACAGCGAGGGCGGCGCGGTCCGCGCCACGCAGATGGCAGTCTTTCGCGCTGGATCGCCCGCCGTGGTGCGGGCGACGGCAGCGAGCGTCCTCCTGCTGCTCGGCGGCGCGCCGGTCGGCCCGCGCTTCATCGAATGGAATTTCGTCTCGTCTTCGAAGGAACGGATCGAGCAGGCGAAAGCGGACTGGCGCGCCGGCCGAATGAAGCTTCCCGACCTCGACAACACCGAGTTCGTCCCCCTGCCATGACACAGGCCAGCGCCAGCATCGGCTCGACCCGCTACGCGGTCTCGATCACGACCGGCAACCACCGGCTGAGCGCCGACGAACCCGCAGACCAGGGCCGACAGGACGCCGGACCGACGCCGATGCAGCTGCTCTGCTCGGCGCTCGGCGCATGCACGGCGATCACCTTGACGATGTATGCCGCGCGCAAGGGCTGGCCCCTGCGCGCGCTGCGCGTCGACATCTGCTTCGCGCAGGAAGGCGAACAGCGCGCGATCGACCGCCGCCTCGCCATCGAAGGCGATCTGCAGGACGACCAGCGCGTGTGCCTGGCCGACGTCGCGGAGCGGACCCCGGTGACGCTGACGCTCAAGCAAGGCGTGCCGATCACGACGACGCTGGCGTGAGCGCGCCGCCGCGGCCGTTCGACCCCATCCAGGAGCTCGCCATGAAAGACGTCGCCGTCGTTTCCTATTGCCGGACCGGCATCGCCCGCGCCGTGCGCGGTGCGCTCAACCGCACGCACGGCATTCCCCTCACCGCGCACGTGCTGCGCCACGCGGTGCAACGGGTCGGCATCGACCCGGCCGAGATCGAGGACGTCGTCGTCGGCTGCGGACTGCCCAAAGGCGCGACCGGGCACAACCTCGGGCGCACGGCCGCGCTCGAGGCGGGCTTCGGCGTCGCCGTCCCGGGCATGACGATCACCCGCTATTGCGGCTCGGGCCTGAGCGCGGCGTCGATCGCCGCCAACCGGATCGCCGCCGGCGAAGCGACCGTGGTGATCGCCGCCGGCGTCGAGAGCATCAGCATGACGCAGTCGTACTACAACCAGTTCGGCTTCGTCTACGAACCGCTGCAGCAGCGCAATGCCGGCCGTGTGGTGGACGATGAACCAGACCGCGGATTTCGTCGCCCGGAAGTACGGCATCGGCCGCGGAGCGCAGGACGCGTACGTCGTGCAGAGAGCCAGCAGCGCGTCGCCGCCGCGGCCGCCGTGGGCAAGTTCGCCGAAGAGATCGTTCCCTTCACGACGACGATGACGGTCAGCGACAAGGCGACCGGCGCGACCCGCGATCAGGAGGTGACGCTCGACCACGACGAGGGCCCGCGTCCCGACACGACGCTGGCGGGGCTCGCCGCGCTGAAGACGGTGTATCCGGGCGGCACGATCACGGCGGGCAACGCCTCGCAGCTGTCGGACGGCGCCGGCGCGGTGGTCATGATGGACGCCGACGGCGCGGCGCGGCGCGGGCTGCCGATCCTGGGGCTCTTTCGCGGCATGCAGCTCGCCGGCGTCGCGCCCGAGGAAATGAGCATCGCGATCGCTCCCGCGATCAGGAAGGTGCTCGCGCATCACGGCCTGGCGATGGCCGACGTCGACCTGTGGGAGCTGCACGAGGCCTATGCCGTGACCACGCTCTACAACCAAGCGCAGCTCCAGACGCCTTGGGAGATCACCAACGTCAACGGCGGTGCGGTTCCGCTCGGCCATTCGTACGGCATGTCCGGGATCCGCTATCTCGGGTCGACACTGCTCGAGCTCGGGCGCCGACGCGCGCGCCGCGCGGTCGTCGGCGTCTGCACCGCGGGCGGCATGTCGACTGCCGCCCACCTCGAGCGCCCGTAACTTGGCGAGCCCTAGCGCCCGGTAGCGTCCAGCGGCCGACCTGCCTCGAAAAGGAACCAGCTGCGCCGCTCGGTCTCGTCGATCCAGACCTCGATCAAGCTTGCCGTCGCGATGTCGCGGTGCTCCTCGCACGTCTCGTGGGCGGCGCGCAGGCGGGTCGCCAGCGAAATGTTGTCCTCGCGCAGCTCGCCCAGCATGTCCGAAGGCTCGACGTAGTCGGCATCGTTGTCGGCGATCCGCTGCAGGCGGGCGATGTGCCCGATCGAGCGCAGCGTCGAGCCGCCGACCTTGCGGACGCGCTCGGCGATGGGGTCTGTCATCGCGTAGATCTGGTCAGATTGCTCGTCAAGCAGCACGTGGTAGTCGCGGAAATGCGGGCCGCTCATGTGCCAGTGGAAGTTCTTGGTCTTCAGGTACAGCGCGAATACGTCGGCGAGGATGGCGTTCATGGCCGCGGCGATGTCGCGCGTCGCCTCCGAACCGAGGTCGGTCGGTGTGGCGAGGGGCCGGCGCTGCCGGCGCGCGCCGGGCACCGCGGGTTGCGTTGCGTTCTTGGCAGAGTTCTTGGTCATGGATGTTCCTTGGTGGAAGGAGTTGACACTGCGGCGGCGAGTCGCTCGCTGCGGCCGACGGCCCAGCTCAGGCCGCCAAGCACCGCGATCGGGACGAGCAGAGCCGCGAAGCCGACGTGAACATACCCGAAAGCGCCGACGATCGCTCCCGACGCGAAGGCCACGATCGGTGCGACGAACTTGCGGGCGCGCTCGCGCACGGCGGCATCGCCTGCGCCGCGCGCCAGGTCGACCGCGTCGATCACCCATTGGGTCACGTTGCCGGTCATCACGGTGGTCGGCGCCAGCCCGCTGAGTACGAGCCGCGCGCCGGCGTTCTGCACCCCCATGGCGGCGGCGCCGACCACGCCGGCGACCATGGCCAGAGGCTCGTCGGCGCTATGAACCGGCGACGCCGCCCAGCCGAGCACCAAGAAGGCGAGCAGCAATGCCGCCTCCAGCGCGAGCAGCGTCGCCACGGCTGGGCGCCCGCGCGCCTCGAGCCAGACGACGATCAGGCGCGTGATCGCCACCGCGACGATGAACGCGGGAAAGACGAGCAGCTTCAGCAGCAGCCCCCCGGATGTCTGGGCGAGCACGCTGCCGATCAGCACGAAGTTGCCGGTCACGTGCGCGGTGTAGAGCCCGAACAGGGCGACGAAACCCACGGTGTCGACGTAGCCGGCGACGAATCCGAGGCCGATCTCGAGCGCGGCGGCGTGCTTGGCGGCGGCGTCAGTCTTCATGACGAGTTCCTCGTGCTTCCGTCCGGCCCGCCATACAGGTCGCCGCTTCGCGCAGCGCTGCGCGCGAACCGGCGATCGGCCGCCATGTCGCCGACCGTCATCGCCCGCAGCTAGCGTCAGTGTGCCTCGTGCCCGCCGAACATGGTCTCGGCGTAGAGCAGGCAGAGGCCATAGCCGCCGCCCTGCTCCTTGGCGATGCCGGTGGTCGCGACGTAGGTCGACGCGCGAGCCCAGTCGCGCGCGGCAGCTCGAGGAGGTTGCCGTGCCGTCATCGGCCGCGCGCCACCCTGCACCATGCGCGCCACGGCGCGCTCGTGCGCTTCGGTCGAGACGTCGCCGCAGGCGTCGGCGATGACGTAGACCTCGAAGCCCTGGTCGAGCGCCGACGGCGCTGGGCCGACGATGCAGACCGAGTTCCACAGGCCGGCGAGCACGATCGGACCGTTGCCGATCGCATTGACCTCGGAGACGCGCGCGTCTTCCCAGGTGTTCATCGTCGTGCGGTCGATCGCTTCGGCGGCCGCGGACGGCGCCTTCACCTCGTCGAAGACCGGCCCGGAGAAGCTCT
>DASXXO010000178.1:0-3761 GCA_036503045.1 Caldimonas sp.
CCATCCTCGGTGCGCTCGAGCCGACCCTGAGCGAAGAGCAGGGCGATGGAGGCAATCGCGCGGTGCGCGAGTTCCTGCTCTACCTCGAAGGGCTGGTCGAGCGGCGCCGCGCCGAGCCGGGCGATCCGGAGCTCGACGTACTGAGCCGGCTCATCGCCGGCGAGGGCGGCGAGGCGTTGAGCGCGCCCGAGCTGCTCCACAACTGCATCTTCCTGCTCAACGCCGGGCACGAGACGACGACCAACCTGGTCGGCAACGGTCTCAGGTGCCTCGTCGACTGGCCCGACCAGAAGGCGCGCCTGCTCGCCGACCCCGGCCTCGTGCGCAGCGCGGTCGAGGAGTTCCTGCGCTTCGAGAGCTCGAACCAGCTCGGCAACCGGATCACGACCTGCGCGACCGAGATCGGCGGCGTCGCTCTCGCGCCGCGCACGCAGCTGACGCTCGGCATCGGCTCGGCGAACCGCGACCCCGAGACCTTCGCCGACCCCGACCGGCTCGACATCGCGCGCGCGCCGAATCGCCACGTCGCGTTCGCCTCGGGCATCCACCAGTGCGTCGGCATGGGCCTCGCGCGCCTCGAAGGGCGCGTCGCGATCGGGCGCTTTCTCGCGCGCTTCCCGCGCTACTGTCTCGCCGCGCCGGCGCTGCGCGCACGCCGCGCGCGCTTCCGCGGCCACACGCGCCTGCTCGCGATCGCCGATCCGCTCCCGCCGCTCTGAAGCGATCCCGATTGGCCACCATCCTCGTCCTCGCCGACCGACGCCATCTCGTCGCCTTTGTCTCCGGTTGCCTCGCCGTCACCGTCGGGGTCGTCCTCCATCTGCCGATGTACTGGATGGGGCGCGCCATGGGCTTTCGCCTCGCCGACATGGCGATGGACGCCGGGATGCTCTGGGGCATGGCGCTGATCGTCGCCGGACTCGTCGTCGCCGGTTACGGCCTCTTGCCGCGCGCGCTCGCTGCCGGCCACCACGCGGCGCACGATCCATCCGTCGTCGTCAGCGCGCCTGAGGACGCGCCGCTGGGCGCCGCGCACTGGCGGCTGATGCTCGTCCTCACCGTCGCCCTCGTCATCGACGTGATGAAGCCGGCGAGCCTCGGCTTCGTAGTTCCAGGGATGCGCAGCGAGTACGCGGTGTCGGCGGCAACGGTCGCCTGGCTGCCGTTCGCGGCGCTCTGCGGCACCGTCCTTGGCTCGGTGCTTTGGGGTTGGCTCGCCGACGTGTATGGACGGCGCGCGTCGATCCTGCTCTCGGCGGTGATGTTCGTCGGCACGTCGATCTGCGGCGCGATGCCTTCACTCTGGTGGAACGTCGGCATGTGCTTCCTGATGGGCGCAGCGGCCGGCGGCATGCTGCCGGTCACCTACGCGTTGCTCGCCGAGACGATGCCGTCGAAGCAGCGCGGCTGGGCGCTGGTCCTGGTCGGCGGCCTCGGCGCCGCGGGCGGCTATCTCGCGGCGAGCGCGCTCTCGGCGGCGCTCGTGCCGATCCTCAGCTGGCGCATCCTCTGGTCCCTCAACCTGCCGACCGGATTGCTGCTGATCTTCCTCAACGTCTTCATCCCCGAGTCGCCCAGGTTCCTGCTCGCGCTCGGCCGCGCTCGCGAGGCGCACACGGTCTTGCGTCGCTTCGGTTGTGTTGTGCGCGAGGGCGTCGCCCCGGCGCCGGCCGTGCGCGAGGACGAGAGCAGCGAGGCGCGCGTCGCGCTGCCACGCGCCTACCTCGCGCAGACGATCGCGCTCAGCGTCGCCGCGCTCGCCTGGGGGCTGATCAACTTCGGCCTCCTGCTCTGGATGCCGGCGCACCTCGTCGCCAAGGGCTACAGCATGGGCGTGTCGAGCGGCCTGCTCGCCGCTTCGGCGCTGATCGCGGTGCCGACCGTCTTCATCGCCACGTGGCTCTACAGCCGCTGGAGCAGCAAGGGCGCGCTGGCCGGCTCGATCGTGCTCTGCGCGGCGGGCTTGCTCGGCCTCGTCCATCTCGAGCTGTCGTCGCCTGCCAGCGCCAGCCCGGTGCTCGTGATCGCGCTGCTCATCGTCGGCGTCAACGGAATCATCGCGATGCTGTTGCCGTACGCGGCCGAGAGCTATCCGTTGCAGGTGCGCGGCCGCGCGACCGGCTGGGTCGCTGCTTGCACCAAGGCGGGCGGGCTCGGCGCGCAACTGCTCGGCCTGCTCGGGCTCGTTCCCGGCCTGGCGTGGGCAGCGGTGCTCGCGCTCGTCCCCATGCTGCTCGCGCTCTTCCTGGTCGGCCGCTACTGCGGCGAGACGCGCGGGAGGGACCTGCGCGATCTCGAGCAGCCGGTGGTCTGACCAAAGGCGGGTAAGCTTCGCGCCCTCGGCCACCGAGCGAAGCGCACATGACCTCGTCCACCCCGTCGGTCACCTCGTTGCGCGTGATCCCGGTCGCCGGCCGCGACAGCATGCTGCTCAACCTGAGCGGCGCGCATGGCCCGTTCTTCACCCGCAACCTCCTCGTCCTGGGCGACAGTGCAGGTCGCACCGGCGTCGGCGAAGTGCCGGGCGGCGAGAAGATCCGGCAAACGCTCGCCGACGCCGCCGAGCTCGTCGTCGGTCAGCCGCTCGGCTCGCACCAGCGCGTGCTACAGGCGGTGCAGGCAAAGTTCGCCGATCGCGACAGCGGCGGTCGCGGCCTGCAGACCTTCGATCTGCGCACCACGATCCACGCCGTGACCGCGATCGAATCGGCGCTGCTCGACCTGCTCGGCCAGCATCTCGAGGTTCCGGTCGCTGCCTTGCTCGGCGAGGGCCAGCAGCGTGACGCCGTCGAGATGCTCGGCTATCTCTTCTATGTCGGCGACGCTGCGAAGACCGACCTGCCGTACGTCCGCGCTCGCGATGCCGGGGACGAGTGGCTGCGCCTGCGCCACGAGCCGGCGCTCACGCCCGAGGCGATCGTTCGCCTGGCGGAGGCGGCGCATGCCCGCTACGGCTTCAACGACTTCAAGCTGAAGGGCGGCGCATTGCGCGCCGAAGAGGAGATCGAGGCCGTGAAGGCGCTGCACGCGCGCTTCCCGAGCGCGCGCGTCACGCTCGACCCGAACGGCGGCTGGCTGCTCGACGACGCGGTGCGCCTGCTGCGCGACCTGCGCGGCGTCCTTGCGTACGCGGAAGACCCGTGCGGCGCGGAAGGAGGTTTTTCGGGCCGCGAAGTGATGGCCGAGTTCCGGCACGCGACCGGCCTGCCGACCGCGACCAACATGGTCGCGACCGACTGGCGCCAGCTGACCCACGCGCTTGCGCTCCAGTCGGTCGACATCCCGCTCGCCGATCCGCACTTCTGGACGATGGCCGGATCGGTGCGCGTCGCGCAGACGTGTCGCGACTGGGGACTGACCTGGGGCTCGCACTCGAACAACCACTTCGACGTCTCGCTCGCCATGTTCACGCACGTCGGCGCCGCGGCGCCCGGGCGCGTGACGGCGATCGACACGCACTGGATCTGGCAGGACGGGCAGCGCCTGACACAGGAGCCGCTCAGGATCGAAGGCGGCATGGTGCGCGTGCCCGACAGGCCCGGCCTCGGCGTCACGCTCGACATGGCCGAGGTCCAGAAGGCGCACCGGCTCTATCTCGAGCACGGTCTCGGCGCACGCGACGACGCGGTCGCGATGCAGTACCTGATCCCGGGCTGGACCTTCGATCCCAAGAGGCCGGCGCTCGATCGTTGACCTGGCGGCCCGACAAGTCGCCTCTCGACATCGGTCCGAATAAGCAACGGTGGTTTGATTCGTAGAGG
>DASXXO010000179.1:0-5455 GCA_036503045.1 Caldimonas sp.
GGCGGGGCCGGCGCGCTCACGATCGATGAGCTCGACGATCTCGCGCGCTGCGTCGCGCGGGCGCTTGAGCGTCGCCGGGTCGGCGTCGGGCAGCGCGGCTGCGTGCATCGGGGTGTCCATGTCGCCAGGGTCGACGACGACGACCGCGATCCCGTGCGGCGCGAGCTCCTCGTTCCAGATCCGGCCCATGTGCGCCAGTGCTGCCTTGCTCGCGCCGTATGCGCCCCAGCCGGCGTACGGCGTCACCGCGGCGTCGCTCGACACCAGGACGACGAGCGCGCGCGTGCCACGCTCCTTCGATTCGCGCGCCGACGACGCGAGCAGGCCGAGCAGTGCCTTGGTCAGGCGGAAGGGCCCCAGCACGTTGGTCGCGAGCGCGAGTTCGAAGTCCTCGCATTCGGTGTCGGCGAGCGGGACAAGCGGCACCGGGCCGAGGCTCGAGGCGTTGTGAACGAGGACGTCGAGCCCGCCGAGCGCGCCGCCGACCTGGAGCGCGATCGCATGCGCGTCGTCCTTGCGGGCGACGTCGCCGACGATGCCGTGGCTGCCGGTCGACGCGGCGACGCCGTGCACGCGCGCGCCGTCGCGTGCGACGAAGGCGACCGCATCGCCGCGCGCAGCGAGTGTTTCGACGAGCGCCCGGCCGAGGCCGGAGGTGCCGCCCGTGACGGCGACGCGAAGCGGGGTTCGGAACGGATCGGAGTGCGTCATGATGGCTGTCGGCATTGGGACGATGGAGCGAAAGTAGGGCGCTCGCTCGCGCAATGCCAGCGCGATGTCCAGCCGATTGGCAGAGGGTCACCATGACGACAGCGATGAACGATCCGGATGTCTCGCGCGACGCGGCGGCCGCCGCGGCCAGCGCGGACGACGACCGCGCCGCGGGTGCGCACCTGGCGCGCAACCTGACCGGCCTGCGCCACGCGCGCGGCCTGACGCAGGACGCGCTCGCGCGCGGCGCAGCGCTGCCGCGCTCGACCATCGCCAACCTCGAATCGGGCGCGGGCAACCCGTCGCTCGTCGTCCTGGTCAAGGTCGCGCACGCGCTCGGCGTGCCGATCGACGAGCTGCTCGCGTCGCCGCGCGCGAAGGTGCGCCGCTGGCCGGCTGCCGACGTGGCGTTTCGCGTCAAGGGGCGCGGCGTGACGATCCGCGACCTCGTCCCCGAGCCGGTGCCCGACGAGATGATGGAAGTGCTCGACTTCGCGCCCGGTGCGGCGATGGCCGGAACGCCGCACCTTCCCGGCACGCGCGAGTTCTTCACCTGCCTCGACGGGCGCGTGAACCTGACGGTCGCCGGCGAGCGGCACGCGCTCGACAGCGGCGACGTGCTCGCGTTCCCGGGCAACCTGCCGCACTCGTACCAGAACGCCGATGCGCGCGCGCCGGCGCGCGGCGTCTCGGTGGTCGTCCTCGCGAAGGCCGGGGTGTGACGGGCGCGTGACCCGCGTGCGCTGGCGCGCGCCGACACATCGCCCGCCGGCCGTCGGCTATTCTTCGCAGCTTTTCCCCGGAGCGTCCGGTCGCGCCCTCGCTTCGCCGCGAACAGGCGCTGGCGCGCTGCTGCCTGGACGAGAACCTTGTTGACGATGAACCACCCGATCACCACGGATCTGCCCGCTGTCGCGGTCGGCGAGCGCGCGTGGGCGACGCGAGTGCTCGCCGTCGCCTGCGCCGCGCTGTTCGCCGCCTGCGGCGCCAAGACCGACAACAACGCCGCTGCAGGGGGCGGCCAGCCGGGCGGTGGCGGTCCGCCGCCGGCCGAAGTCGGCGTCGTCACGGTCCAGCCGCGCTCGGTCGGCCTGCTCACCGAGCTGCCGGGTCGTCTCGAAGCGACACGCGTCGCCCAGGTGCGCGCACGCGCTGCCGGCATCTTGCTGAAGCGCCTGTTCGCCGAAGGCAGCGACGTGCGTGCCGGCCAGGCACTGTTCCAGATCGACCCGACCGTGTACCAAGCCTCTCTTGCCGCGGCGCAGGCGGCGCTCGCGCGCGCGCAGGCGGCGCTCACGCAGGCGGCGGCGCAGGCCGAGCGCTACCAGCCGCTCCTCGAGGCGAACGCGGTCAGCAAGCAGGACTACGTCAACGCGGTCGCGGCGCAGAAGACGGCCGAAGCCGACGTCGCGGCAGCGCGGGCGAACGTGCAGACCAGCCAGATCAACCTCGGCTACGCGAGCGTGACGGCGCCGATCTCAGGCCGCATCGGCCGCGCGCTCGTCACCGAAGGCGCGCTCGTCGGCCAGGGCGAGGCGACGCCGCTCGCGCTGATCCAGCAGATCAACCCGATGTACGTCAATTTCACGCAGTCGACGACCGACGTGCTCGCCCTTCGGCGCGCCGTCGAAAGCGGCAAGTTCCGGCGCGCCGACGGCCGCGACCCGGCGAGCGTCTCGATCGTGCTCGAGGATGGCAGCGTCTACGGCGAGCCCGGCAAGCTCCTGTTCTCCGACCTCAGCGTCGACCCCAGCTCGGGGCAGATCACCCTGCGCGCCGAGGTGGCGAACCCGCGCGGCATCCTCCTGCCCGGCATGTACGTGCGCGTTCGCCTCGAGCAGGCGGCGGACCCGACCGGCCTCGTCGTTCCGCAGCAGGCGGTGCAGCGCGGCTCGACCGGCGACTCGGTGATGGTCGTCGGCACCGACGGCAAGGTCGCGCCGCGGCAGGTCAAGGTCGGCGCCGCGCGAAGCGGCGACTGGGTCATCCTCGATGGCTTGAAGCCCGGAGAGATGGTGATGGTCGACGGCTTCCAGAAGCTGCGCCCCGGCGTGCCGGTGAAGCCGGTGCCGTGGCAAGGCGCTGCTTCGGGTGCGACGGTCGGGGCATCGGCGCCCGCGGCGGCGAGCGCGAGCCGCTGAGAGTTCCATGGCGCAGTTCTTCATCGACCGTCCCATCTTCGCGTGGGTGATCGCGCTCTTCATCCTCGTGATGGGCGGCGTCGCGATCAAGCAGCTGCCGATCGCGCAGTACCCGACCGTCGCACCGCCTTCGATCATCGTCACCGCGACCTACCCGGGCGCGTCGGCGCAGACGCTCGAGGAAACCGTGATCAGCGTGATCGAGCAGGAGATGAACGGCTCGCCCGGCCTCATCTACCTCGAGTCGACGAGCCAGGCCAACGGCGTCGGCACGATCACGCTCACCTACGAATCGGGCAGCGACCCGAACTTCGCCCAGGTCGACGTGCAGAACCGGCTGTCCCGCGCCGCGCCGCGCCTGCCGGCGGCGGTGACTCAGCAAGGCGTTCGGGTCGACAAGGCGCGCTCGAACTTCCTGCTCTTTACGATCCTCTCGTCCGACAACCCGGCGTACGACCCGATCGCGCTCGGCGACTACGCGTCGCGCACCGTGCTGCCCGAGATCCAGCGCATCCCGGGCGTCGGCCAGGCGCAGCTGTTCGGCACCGAGCGGGCGATGCGGATCTGGATCGATCCGGCCAAGCTGGTCGGCTTCAACATGTCGACCAACGACGTGGTGAACGCGATCCGCGCCCAGAACGCGCAGGTCTCGTCGGGAACGATCGGCGACCTGCCGATCGCCGGCAACCAGCCGATCAGCGCGACGGTCGTGGTCGCCGGCCAGCTGACCACGGTCGAGCAGTTCGGCGCCATCGTCCTGCGCGCGAATACCGACGGCTCGACCGTCAAGCTGCGCGATGTCGCGCGCATCGAGCTCGGCGGCCAGAGCTACGGCACGCAGGCGCGCCTGAACGGCAAGCCCTCGACCGGCATCGGCGTGCAGCTCACGCCGACCGGCAACGCGCTCGCCACCGCCGAGCTGATCCACGCCCGCATGGAGGAGCTGAAGCGCTACTTCCCGCCCGGCGTCAAGTACGACATCCCGTACGACAGCTCGCGCTTTGTCCGGATCTCGATCCGCCAGGTCGTCGAGACGCTCGTCGAGGCGGTGATCCTGGTCTTCCTGGTGATGTACCTGTTCCTGCAGAACCTGCGCTACACGCTGATCCCGACCGTCGTCGTCCCGGTCTCGTTGCTCGGCGCGTTCACCGTGATGTGGGCCTTCGGCTACTCGATCAACGTGCTGACCATGTTCGGGATGGTGCTCGCGGTCGGCATCCTGGTCGACGACGCGATCGTCGTGATCGAGAACGTCGAGCGCATCATGAGCGAGGAGGGGCTCTCGCCGCGCGACGCCACCAAAAAGGCGATGGGCCAGATCACGGCGGCGCTGATCGGCATCAGCGTGTCGCTCGTGTCGGTGTTCCTGCCAATGGCGTTCTTCGCCGGCTCGATCGGCAACATCTACCGCCAGTTCTCGCTCGTCATGGTGAGCTCGATGCTGTGCTCGGTGTTTCTCGCGCTCTCGCTCACGCCGGCGCTGTGCGCGAGCTTCCTGAAGCCGGTCGAGGCCGGGCACAAGCTCGAGAAGGGCGGACCCTTCGGCTGGTTCAACCGCGGCTTCAAGGCGACGACGCACGCCTACGAGGACTGGGTCGCGAAGATCCTGCGCCGCACCGGGCGCATGCTCGTCGTCTTCGGCCTGATCGTCGCGCTGGTCTTCCTGATGTTCACGCGCATGCCGTCGTCGTTCCTGCCGACCGAGGACCAGGGCTACCTGATCGCCAACGTCCAGCTGCCTCCGGGAGCGACGCAGGCGCGCACGCTCGCCGTGATGCAGCAGGCCGAGAGCTTCTTCCTGAGCCAGCCAGAGGTCGACAAGATGGTGAGCGTGCTCGGTTTCTCGTTCTCCGGCAGCGGCCAGAACGCGGCGCTCGCGTTCGTCCCGCTCAAGCACTGGGACGAGCGCAAGGGCGCGCAGCATTCGGCGCAAGCGCTCGCCGGACGCGCCTTCGGCGCGCTTTCGCGGGTTCGCGACGCGTTCATCTTCGCCCTCGTGCCGCCGGCGATCCCCGAGCTCGGCACCGCGACCGGCTTCGCGTTCCGCCTCCAGGATCGCGGCGGCAACGGCCACGCCGCGCTGCTCGCCGCGCGCAACCAGTTGCTCGCAATGGCGGCGCAGAGCAAGGTGCTTGCAGGCGTTCGCCCCGACGGGCTCGAGGACGCGCCGCAGCTGCAGATCGACATCGACCGCGACCGCGCCAGCGCGCTCGGCATCTCGTTCGACAACATCAACGCCGTGCTCTCGACGGCGCTCGGCTCGAACTACGTCAACGACTTCCCGAACGCGGGGCGGCTGCAGCGCGTCGTCGTCCAGGCCGACGCGCCCGATCGCATGCAGCCCGACGACCTGCTCCAGCTCAACGTCCTCAACAACCAGGGCAAGCCCGTGCCGATGGCGGCGATCGCGACGACGCGCTGGGTCACCGGGCCGATCCAGACAATCCGCTACAACGGCTACCCGACGATGCGCATCGCGGGCGACGCGGCGCCCGGCTACTCGACCGGCGACGCGATGAACGAGATGGAGCGCCTCGCCGACCACCTCCCCGCGGGATTTGCCTACGAATGGACCGGCCAGTCGCGCGAGGAGCGGCTCTCCG
>DASXXO010000180.1:0-5197 GCA_036503045.1 Caldimonas sp.
ACGAATCGGAGGTCGCCCAGCTCGGCAGCCCGCGCAAGGTCTCGTTCGAGATCCGCGCCCGCGCCGTCGGCAGCCTCACCGAGCCCTTGTTGGTCGCCCAGCTCGGCATCGAGCATTCGTTCGAAGGCTTTCTCGGCGCCCAGCGCAACGGCCGCGGAATCGTTTTTCACATCCAGTCCATCGCATTGAAGAGAGGTCAACACCATGCCCCCGCCACGCGGTAAAGGTCGGTTCTCCAAGGACCGCAAGCCCAAGCGCAACACCCAGTCGCTGCTGTTCCGTCGCAAGCGCTTCTGCCGCTTCACGGTCACCGGCGTCAAGGAGATCGACTACAAGGACATCGACACCTTGCGCGACTTCATCAACGAGAACGGCAAGATCACGCCCGCCCGCCTGACCGGCACGCGCGCGTTCTTCCAGCGCCAGCTGACGACGTGCATCAAGCGCGCGCGTTTCCTGGCCATGCTGCCGTACAGCGACCAGCACAAGGTCTGAGGCCCGCCATGCAAGTCATTCTTCTCGAGAAGGTGCACAACCTCGGCAACCTCGGCGACGTCGTCAAGGTCAAGGACGGCTACGCACGCAACTTCCTGATCCCGCAGCGCGCGGCACGGCGCGCGACCGCGTCGGCGATCAAGGAGTTCGAGGACAAGCGCGCCGATCTGGAGAAGGCCGCCGCCGAACGGCTCGCCGCCGCGCAGGCGCTGGGCGACAAGATGAGCGGGCGCACCGTGCACATCACGCAGAAAGCCGGCGTCGACGGGCGGCTCTTCGGCTCGGTCACCAACGCCGACATCGCCGACGCGCTGAATCGCATCGACTTCAAGGTCACGAAGGCGCAGGTGCGGATGCCGAACGGCCCGCTAAAGATCGTCGGCGAGCACACGGTGACGGTCGCGCCGCACACCGACGTCGTCGTCGAGGTGAAGGTCGTCGTTCTGGGCGAGACGGCCTGAGCAAGACCTGAGCCGAAGGCTCAGGCCGCCCGACAGGGGCTGCTCCCTCCCGGCTTTTGCGCCTCTCCCTCCAAAAGGGAGGGGCGGGCTCGTTCGGAGCCCCTCTTTTTCGCTGCATTTCCACGCGGAGTGCAGAGCTTGTCCCCTGGCTTGTCCACAAGCGGATGTACGGGGGCGCCATATCATCTCCCGATGTCTGCGATTTTCTCGTCAGCGGAGTCCACTCGCGATGCTCGTGGAGACGACGAAGTCGCGCGACTGCGCGTCCCGCCGCACTCGGCCGAAGCCGAGCAGAGCGTGCTCGGTGGCCTCTTGCTCGACAACGGCGCGTGGGACCGGATCGGCGACCTGCTCGCCGACGACGATTTCTACCGCTACGAGCACCGTCTGATCTACGGCGTCGTCGCGACGCTCATCAACGCGACCAAGCCGGCCGACGTGATCACGGTCTTCGAGCAGCTGCAGCGGCTCGGCAAGGCCGACGACTGCGGCGGGCTGGTCTACCTCAACGCGCTCGCGCAAAGCGTGCCGAGCGCGGCCAACGTCCGCCGCTACGCCGAGATCGTTCGCGAGCGCTCGGTTCTTCGTAAGCTCGTTGCGGCGAGCGACGAGATCGCGACCAGCGCGTTCAACCCGCAGGGGCGGCCGGTCGCACAGATCCTCGACGACGCCGAGGGCAAGATCTTCCGCATCGGTGAGGACGGCTCGCGCGCCAGCCAGAAGTTCCAGAGCATGGACCAGCTCGTCGTCGCGCTGATCGACCGCGTCAACGAGTTGCACGAGAACGGCGCCGAGGAAGTGACCGGCGTGCGCACCGGCTTCTACAAGCTCGACACGATGACCGCCGGCCTGCAGGCGGGCGACCTGATCGTCCTCGCGGCGCGCCCGTCGATGGGCAAGACCGCGCTCGCGCTCAACATCGCCGAGCATGTCGCCGTCCACGAGACGCTGCCGGTCGTCATCTTCTCGATGGAGATGGGCGCGTCGCAGCTCGCCTTGCGCATGGTCGGCTCGCTCGGCCGCATCGATCAGCAGCGGCTGCGCACCGGCGCGCTGCGCGACGACGAGTGGGGGCGCCTCTCGGAGGCGGTCGAGAAGCTCGCCAAGGTGAGCATCTTCATCGACGAGAGCGGCTCGCTCAGCCCGACCGAGCTGCGCGCGCGCGCGCGTCGCCAGGCGCGCCAGTACGGCCAGCTCGGCCTGATCGTCGTCGACTACCTGCAGCTGATGAGCGGCAGCGAAGGCACGAGCGACGAGAACCGGGCGACCGTCATCGGCGAGATCTCGCGCGCGCTGAAGTCGCTCGCCAAGGAGCTCAAGTGCCCGGTGCTCGCGCTTTCACAGCTCAACCGCAGCGTCGAGTCGCGCACCGACAAGCGACCGATGATGAGCGACCTGCGCGAGTCGGGCGCGATCGAGCAGGACGCCGACGTGATCATGTTCATCTACCGCGACGAGTACTACAACAAGGACTCGAAGGAGCCGGGCGTCGCCGAGATCATCATCGCCAAGCAGCGCAACGGTCCGACCGGAACCGAGCGGCTGGTGTTCCTGAAGCCGCTGACCAAGTTCGACAACCTGGCGCCCGGCTCGATCGGCGGCGACTATTGAGCTGACGGCCCATGCGCGCGCGGTCGCGGCGATGGTCGCCGCCACGCTGCTCTGGAGCATGGCCGGCGTCGTCACGCGCCAGCTCGATTCGGCGAGCGGCGTCGAGGCGACGTTCTGGCGCAGCTTCTTCAACGCGGTCGCGCTCGTCGTCCTGCTGGTGCGCCTGCGCGGCGCTGCGGCCCTGAAGAAGACGCTTGTCAGCCGCGACCCGACGCTCTGGCTCTCGGCCCTCTGCTGGGCGGTGATGTTCACCGCGTTCATGGTCGCGATCACGATGACGACGGTCGCCAACGTGCTCGTGACGATGGCGCTCGCGCCGCTCGTCACGGCGCTGTTCGCGCGCGTCGCCATCGGCCAGCGGCTGCCGGCGCGGACCTGGGGCGCGATCGTCGTCGCCGGCATCGGCATCGCCTGGATGTACGCGCACGAGCTCACCGCAATGAGCCCGCGCCACCTCGCCGGAACCGCGATCGCGCTCGCGGTCCCGCTCTCCGCCGCGCTCAACTGGACGGCGATCCAGCGCGGCCGGAGCGGCCGAACGGATCTGCTCGCCGCCGTGCTCATCGGTGCGGCGCTGTCGGCGCTCGTCACGCTCGCGGCGGCGCTGCCGCTACGCGCATCGCTGCACGATCTTGCGCTGCTCGCGGTGCTCGGCGTGTTCCAACTCGCCGTGCCGTGCCTGGTCGCGGTCGCCGCGGCACGCGTCCTCGCGGCACCCGAGGTCGCGCTGCTCTCGCTGCTCGAGATCGTCTTCGGCGTGCTATGGACATGGCTTGCTGGAGCGGAGTCGCCGAGCCGCCACGTGGTCGCGGGTGGAGCGCTCGTGCTGGGAGCGCTGGTTGCGAACGAATCGGTGGCCCTCCGCCAGCGTCGTGCGGTCGCGCAAGCGGCATGAACGCACGTCGCCCGTCCGCGCCGAATCTCCCATGCCCGCTAACATGTCAGCGCGTCCCAGCCTCGCCCTGCCGAAACGAATGCCGACCCCGAACGAAAGGAGCGCCGCGCGCGCGCGCCGCAACGGCGCCGACCCGCGCGCGCCGAACCCGCTGCTGATGCTGCTCGAATGGCGCGCGCCGATCGAGTTCCTCTCGCTGGTGGCGGCGTTGCCGTGGCTGTACAACGTGCCGCGCGGTGATGGGCATCCGGTCCTGGTCTATCCCGGGATGGGGGCGAGCGACGTCACCACGCTGCCGCTGCGCCGCTATCTGCAAAGCCTGGGCTATGTCACCCATGCCTGGGGGCAGGGCCTCAACTTCGGCCCGCGCCCCGGCGTGATCGAGCGCGCCGCCGCCGACATTCGCGCGCTCGCCGAGCGCCATGGTCAGCCCGTGAGCCTGATCGGCTGGAGCCTCGGCGGCATCTATGCGCGCGAGCTCGCCAAGATGCACCCGACGCTGGCACGCTGCGTGATCACGCTGGGCACCCCGTTCACCGGCCATCCGAGGGCGACCAATGCGTGGCGCATCTACGAACTGCTGAGCCGCAGCAAGGTCGGCGACGAGAGCGTCATGGAGCAGATCAGGAAGCCGCCGCCGGTGCCGACGACCTCGATCTACTCGCGCAGCGACGGCATCGTGTCGTGGCGCTGCAGCATCAACGCGCCCGGGCCGCTGGTCGAAAACATCGAGGTGCCGGCGAGCCATGTCGGCATGGGCATGAATCCGCTCGCGCTCTACGCCGTCGGCGACCGGCTCGGGCAGCCGATCGGCGCGTGGCAGCCGTTCGACGTGCGCGGCGCGCGGCGTCTTTTCTTTCGCACCGGCGTCCCCGAGACGATGCCGGCCGCGGGCTGAGCGCTACGCCCCATGCAGCACTCCGCGAACGGCGTTCGTCTCGAAGTCGAAGACCACGGCTCGCCGAACGGCGAGCCGCTCCTGCTCGTCATGGGTCTCGGCATGCAGCTGCTCGGCTGGCACGAGGATTTCGTCGCGCTGCTCGTCGAGCGCGGCTTTCGCGTGATCCGCTTCGACAACCGCGACAGCGGTCTCAGCCAGGGGTTCGATCACGCGGGCGTTCCGAACCTCGCCCTCGACAGCTTGCGCCACGCGCTCGGCATGCGCGTCAAGAGCCCGTACACGCTGGTCGACATGGCGAAGGACGCGGTCGGCATCCTCGACGCGCTCGCCATCCCCGCGGCCCACGTGTGCGGCGCTTCGATGGGCGGAATGATCGCGCAGCGGATGGCGCAGGTTGCGCCCGAACGCGTCAAGAGCCTGACGCTCATCATGACCTCGAGCGGCGCGCGCCGCCTTCCCGGGCCGACCCTCAAGGTGCGCGGCGCGCTGATCTCGCGTCCACCGTCGAACACGCTCGAGGGCATCGTCGAGCACTACGTCGGGCTCTATGCGCTGATCGGCAGTCCGGCGTTTCCGTCAGCGCCGGCCTACCTGCGCGCGCGCTTCACGCTCTCGGTGCGGCGCTCGTACCGGCCGGCGGGAACCGCGCGCCAGATGGTCGCGATCGCCGCCGACGGCGACCGCACGCCGCTGCTCGGCGCGATCCGCGTTCCGACGCAGATCATCCACGGCGTCGCCGACCCGCTCGTCCCGGTCGCCGCCGGACGCGACCTGCACGCGAAGATCCCGAACGCGCGTGCCGAACTGATCGAGGGCATGGGCCACGACCTGCCG
>DASXXO010000181.1:0-11412 GCA_036503045.1 Caldimonas sp.
CTACGAGCGGCTGATCGGCTGGATCTTCTCGAGCCGTCGTTGGCGCGTGCTGGTGCCGCCGCTACCGGTCTGGGCGCATCCGTTCGGCGCCGACGGTCGGCGCGACCGCCAGGCGCCGCGGCGGTGGCGCCTGGCGACGATCACGCCGCGCGCGGTCGTCGTCCTCGCCGGCCTCGCCAGCTTTGTCGCCGCGATCGCGCTCGCGCCGGTCGTCGGCAGCGAGTTCATCCCCGACAGCGACAACAGCTACATCCAGCTCAACGTCTCGCTGCCGGTCGGCACCAGCCTGAACCGTGGCAGCGACAAGCTGCTGCAGGTCGAGGATGCGATCAAGAGCATGCCCGAGATCCGGATGATCTCGACCACGATCGGCGACACCGGAAGCGGCAGCCGCAACTCGGCGGTCCTCTCGATCCAGCTCACCAAGCCGCACGAGAGGAAGCGCAGCCAGCGCGACCTCGAGAAGGCGATCCGGACCGCGCTGAAGCCGATCCCGGGGATCGAGGTCACCCTCGGCAACCAGCCGATCTTTGTCTCGCTCCTCGGTCCCGACCCCGACGTCCTCGAGGCCGAGGTGCTCCGCTTCGCCGACAAGGTCGCCAAGGTGCCGGGAATCGCCGACCTGACGACCTCGGTCAAGCCGGGCATCCCGGCCTACGCGGTCCGCCTCAAGCCGGACGCGGCGCGCGAGCTCGGCCTGACGACGATGCAGATCGCCAACAGCCTCAGAACCTTCGTCAACGGCGACGTCGCGACGTACTGGACCTCGCCCGACGGCGAGCAGGTCGACGTCGAGCTCAGGCTGCCGCAGACTTCGCGCGAGAACGTCGCCCAGCTGAACGACCTGCCGGTCGCGTATGCGAAGGACGGCACGCCGATCGCGCTCGCGAGCGTCGCCGAGATCGTGCCGGTCGTGAATCCGGTCGTCATCAAGCGCCAGGACCTGCAGCGCCGCCAGGCGATCTACGCCGGCACCGAAGGGCGGCCGAGCGGCGACGTCGGCGCCGACGTGCAGAAGATCGTCAAGGAGACGCAGCTGCCGCAGGGCTACCGGTTCGACGTCGGCGGCCAGACGCGCGACCAGCAGGAGGCGTTCGCGGGCGTGCTGTTCGCGCTCGCCGCGGCGGTGATCTTCATCTACATCGTGCTCTCGTCGCAGTTCGCGAGCTTCCTGCAGCCGCTCGCGATCATGGCCTCGCTGCCGCTGGCGCTGATCGGCGTCATGCTCGCGCTCCTCGTCACGCGCTCGACGCTCAACCTCTTCTCGATGATCGGCCTGGTGATGCTGATGGGCCTGGTCACCAAGAACGCGATCCTGCTCGTCGACTTCGCCAACCACGGCCGTCGCGCCGGCCTGTCGGTTCCCGAGGCGCTGCTGCAGGCCGGGCTGGTGCGGATGCGGCCGATCATCATGACGACCGCGGCGATGATCTTCGGCATGCTGCCGCTCGCGCTCGCGCTCGACGAAGGCGGCGAGCTGCAGGCGCCGATGGGCCGCGCGATCATCGGCGGCGTCATCACGTCGACCCTGCTGACGCTGGTCGTCGTTCCGGTGCTCTACAGCTACCTGGTGCGCGAACGCAAGCCGCGCATCGCCGCCATGCCCGAGGTTGCACCGAGCGCCGGCGGGGCCATGCCGGCACACATGCCCGCATCGAAAGACTGATTGGCGCCGGCGTCGGCGGTCACTGCGAGACCTGGATGACGTTGCGCACCACCGGATAGATGTGCTGCTGCCAGCGGCGGCCACTGAAGACGCCGTAGTGGCCGACGTTCGGCTGCACGTGGTGCGTCCGCATGTAGGGGCGCAGGCGCGTCAGGTCGTGCGCGGCCAGGGTCTGGCCGATCGCGCAGATGTCATCGCGCTCGCCCTCGATCGTCAGCAGCGCCGTGCGCCGGATCGCCAGCGGGTCGATCCTTCGCCCGCGCAGCGTCAGCATGCCGCGCGCCAGCGCGTATTCCTGGAAGACGAGGCGCACCGTTTCGAGGTAGAAGTCGGCCGAGAGGTCGCTCACCGCCATGTACTCCTCGTAGAAGTCGCGGATCGCTTTCGCCTCGTCGTCCGCGCCGGCGGCAACGAGCGCGAAGTACTTGCGAAACGCTTCGGCGTGGCGCTCGCGGTTCATGCTAACGAACGCGCCGAGCTGCAGGAATCCGGGGTACACGCGCCGGCCGGCGCCGCGCAAGCGCCACGGCACGCGGCTGATCAGGTGCTTTTCGAACCAGGCGATCGGCTTGCTCGTCGCCAGTCTGTTGACGGTCGTCGGCGCGATCCGGCAGTCGATCGGCCCGGCCATGAGGATCAGGCTCGCCGGCTGCGCAGGGTGGTCGTCCTCGGCCATGAGCGCGACCGCGGCGAGCGCGGCGACGCACGGCTGGCAGACGGCGACGATGTTCGCGCCGGGTCCGAGCGCGGCCGTGAACGCGATCATGTGGTCGATGTACTCGTCGAGGCCGAAATGGCCGGCGGCGCCGGGGACGTCGCGCACGTTGTGCCAGTCGGTGACGTAGACGTCGTGGTCGCGGAGCAGCGTGCGCACGGTGTCGCGCAGCAGCGTCGCGAAATGCCCCGACATCGGCGCGGCGACGAGGACACGCGGCTGCGCGCCGACGCCTTCCTTGCGGAAGCGGCGCAGTGTCGCGAAGGGCGTCTCGGTGGCGACTTCCTCGACCACTGCCCGCTCTGCACCTTCGCTGAGGACGCTCGCGATCCCCCACGGCGGGCGCGCGTGGGTCAGTTCGGCGAGCGCGAGGAGTTGCCACGCGGCGGCGAGCGGGCGCGCACCTTGCCCGGTGCTTCCCGCCCGGGCATCGAGGAGGGCCGGCGCGACGAGGCGGCCGAACGCCCGCAGCGGCCAGAGCGCGTCGGCCTGCGCGAGGTAGGTTTCGTACATCACACCGCGAAGCGAAGCATGGCCACGCGTGATGCAGGAGCAACTTGCACGCCAAGCTTCCCGTGGGCGAGTGCTTGGCACGTGCTTTGCGTACCCTACGGCACCGCCACGAGCCGCCGATGCCGACCGTCGCCACGCAGCCCCGCGCCAGGAAGGCAGCCGCCGCGCCGCGCCCGCGCCGCGCGCAGCCGCTGCGGCGCGCCACGCTGACCCTCTCGAGCAAGAACTATTCGTCGTGGTCGCTGCGCGGCTGGCTGATGGCCCGCTTCGCCGGACTCGAGTTCGACGAGGTGATGGTCTCGCCCGACGACGCCGACGTCAAGAAGGAGCTCCTCCTCCTCGCGCCGTCGATCCGCGTGCCCTGCCTGTCGCACGAGGGCGCCACCGTCTGGAACACGCTCGCCATCGCCCACTATCTGGACGAGATCCGCCCCGACGCCAAGCTGCTGCCCGCAGACCGCATCGCCCGCGCGCACTGCCGCTCGGTGAGCGGGGAGATGAACTCCGGCTTCGCGAACCTGCGCGCGTCGTTGCCGATGAACCTGAAGGCGCATTACCCGAACCACCGCATCTGGGGCGGCGCGAAGCCCGACATCGAGCGGATCGTCGAGATCTGGAACGAGTGCCTCGCCAGGTACCGTGGACCGTACCTGTTCGGCAAGACGCGCGGCATTGCCGATGCGATGTATGCGCCGGTTGTGACTCGCTTTCGCACCTACGACGTGCCGCTCGACACCGCTTGCCAGCGCTACTGCGACACCATCATGGCGATGCCCGAGATGCGCGAGTGGGTCGCCGCCGCGATCGCCGAGCCGGACGACATCGCCGAGCTCGACATGGAGTTCTGAGCTCGCGGACGCGTTCGGCTCAGGCTGCTTGGGCGGACGCGGGCCAAGGCGTCGGCGCCGGTACCTCGGCCGGCGCCGGCATCTCGATGGTCGTGAAATCGGCCGGGCCGACGACCTCGAGGTACTCCATGTCGGGCGAGTAGTCGAACAGGAAATGGACGATGCCCGGCCTCTGGTGCACGCAATCGCCCGCAGCGACGAGCGTCTCGACGCCTTGGTACATGAAGCGCGCCCAGCCCCTCAGCATCAGCACGATGTGGAACTCGGCCTCGTGTCGGTGCCATCCGGTGCCCTGTTCGGGTGCGAGGTTGGCCCTGACGAGCTGGGCGATCACCTTGCCGCCGGTCGCCTCGGCGATGCCGAGATCCCTGTAGAGGAAGAAATCGCGCAGGCCGCCGCCGCGCCACGGCGTGTCGGCCGGCATGACATGGCTGAAGAAGTCGGTGGCAAGCGGAACGGGGTCCTGCATGGCGATGGTGCGCGAGTGGGCGACACCCGCGCCGCACGCATAAGCCGTTCCACGCCGCCGGCCGTCAGTCCTCGTAGCTGGCCAGGGGCGGGCACGAGCACGACAGGTTGCGATCGCCCCAGACGTTGTCGACGCGGCCGACCGGCGACCAGTACTTGGCATGGCGCAGCGACGCGCGCGGATACGCCGCCTCCTCACGCGTGTAGGCGTGCGGCCAGGCGGCGACGAGCAGCGCAGCGGCGGTGTGCGGCGCCGCCTTGAGCGGGTTGTCGTCGCGCGGCCAGGCGCCCGATTCCACCTTCGCGATCTCGGCGCGGATCGCGATCATCGCGTCGCAGAAACGGTCGAGCTCGGCGAGCGATTCGCTCTCGGTCGGCTCGACCATCAGCGTGCCGGGGACCGGAAAGCTCAGCGTCGGCGCGTGAAAGCCATAGTCGATGAGGCGCTTGGCGACGTCCTCGGCGCTGACGCCCTGTCCACCCCTATCGCCGCCGGTCGACTCCTTGAGCGGGCGCAGGTCGAGGATGCATTCGTGGGCGACGCCGCCGCCCCGGATGCCGACGATATTGCCGCTGTAGTGCAGCTCGTAGGGGCCGGCGAGCCGTGCGGCGATGTAGTTGGCGTTGAGGATCGCCGTCTCGGTCGCGGCGCGCAGGCCGGCTTCGCCCATCATGCGGATGTACATCCAGCTGATCGGCAGCACGCCGGCATTGCCGAGCGGCGCCGCCGAGACCGCGCCGACGTGGCCCTTTCCTGCGACCGCCGTGCCGCCGCTCGCGTGGCCGGGCAGGAACGGCACCAGATCGGCGACCACGCAGACCGGGCCGACCCCGGGGCCCCCGCCGCCGTGCGGGATGCAGAAGGTCTTGTGCAGGTTGAGGTGCGAGACGTCGCCGCCGAACTCGCCCGGTGCGGCGACGCCGACCAGCGCGTTCATGTTGGCACCGTCGACATACACGCGCCCACCATGACGATGGACGATCTCGCACAGCTCGCGCACACGCCGCTCGAACACGCCGTAGGTGGACGGGTAGGTGATCATCACGCACGCCAGGGCGGCAGCGTGCTGCTTGCATTTGGCTTCCAGGTCGGCGAGGTCGACGTTGCCGTCCGCGTCGCACTTCGTGACGACGACCCGCAGGCCCGCCATGTGCGCGCTCGCCGGGTTGGTGCCGTGCGCCGACTCCGGGATCAGGCACACCTTCCGAGCCGTGTCGCCGCGCGACGCGTGCCAGGCGCGGATCGCGAGCAATCCCGCGTACTCGCCCTGCGAGCCGGCGTTGGGCTGCAGGCTGACGCCGGCATATCCGGTCGCTTCGCAGAGCCACGCTTCGAGCTGCCGGCGCAGCGTCTCGTAGCCGGCGCGCTGGTCGGCGGGAGCGAACGGGTGGATGTGCGCGAACTCGGGCCAGCTGATCGGAATCATCTCGCTCGAGGCGTTCAGCTTCATCGTGCACGAGCCGAGCGGGATCATCGAGCGGTCGAGCGCGAGGTCCTTGACGGCGAGGCTGCGCAGGTAGCGCAGCATCTCGGTCTCGCTGTGGTGGCGGTTGAAGATGGGGTGAGTCAGGAACGGCGACGTGCGGCGCAGGCCCTCGGGAATGAGCGAAGCGATGCCGCGCTCGAACGCCGCAACCTCGGGCAGCGCCTGGCCGTCCTTCGCGAACACGCCCCAGAGGGCGACGATGTCGTCGCGCGTCGTCGTCTCGTCGAGCGCGATGCCGAGCATCGTGTCGCCCCACTCGGGAAAGCGGCGCAGGTTCATCCCGGCGGCGACCGCGCGCTGCGCGATCGCGGCGGTGCCTGCGCCGGTCTCGACGGTCAGCGTGTCGAACGCGCTCTCGCCGCGCACTGTGCAGCCGAGGCGGCGCAGGCCTGCGCCGAGGACCGCCACGTAGGCGGCGACGCGCTCGGCGATCCGTTTCAGCCCGGCCGGTCCGTGGTAGACCGCGTACATGCTCGCGACCACTGCCGGCAGCACCTGCGCCGTGCAGATATTGCTGGTCGCCTTCTCGCGCCGGATGTGCTGCTCGCGCGTCTGCAGCGCGAGGCGATAGGCGGTGTCGCCGTGTGCGTCGACGCTGACGCCGACCAGCCGCCCCGGGAGGCCCCGCTTGTACTCGTCGCGGCACGCCAGGTAGGCGGCGTGCGGGCCGCCGCAGCCCATCGGCATGCCGAAGCGCTGCGTCGTTCCGCACGCGATGTCGGCGCCGAGCTCGCCGGGCGGCGTGATCAGCGTCAGCGCGAGCAGGTCGGCGGCGACGATGAACGCGGCGCCGTGCGCGTGGATGCGCGGCGCGTCGGCGCGCAGGTCGTGCAGCGCACCGCTCGTCGCCGGGTATTGCGCGAGCACCGCGAAATAGTCGCCGCCGTCGAGCAGCGCTGACCAGTCCTCGGCCGAGTTGGCGAGGACGACCGCGAGGCCGAGCGGTTCGGCGCGCGTGCGCATCACCTCGATCGTCTGCGGATGGGCGTCGCCGGCGACGACGATCGTCTTGCTCGTGCTCCTGACGCTGCGCCGGGCGAGCGTCATCGCCTCGGCGGCGGCGGTCGCCTCGTCGAGCATCGACGCGTTGGCGATCGCCATCCCGGTGAGGTCCGAGACCATCGTCTGGAAGTTGAGAAGCGCCTCGAGCCGTCCTTGCGAGATCTCGGCTTGGTACGGCGTGTAGGCGGTGTACCAGGCCGGGTTCTCGAGCACGTTGCGCAGGATGACGCCGGGCGTGTGCGTGCCGTGGTAGCCCTGGCCGATGAAGCTCTTGAGGACGCGGTTCTGCGCCGCGATTCCGCGCAGCTCGGCGAGCGCGTCGGCTTCGCCGAGCGGCGCCGGGAGGCGCATCGGCGCCGGGCGTGCGATCGAAGGCGGGACGACTTGCTCGATCAGCGCGCGCCGCGACGCGGCGCCGATCACCGACAGCATGTGCGCCTCGGCGTCGGCGTCGATGCCGATGTGGCGGGGGACGAACTCGCCGGCGCTTTCGAGCTCGGCGAGCGGCTTCAGGACGGACATCAGCATCGTGTTTCCTTGCGCAGGCGCTTCAGGCTTCCTTCACCAGCGCGTCGTACGCGGCCCGCCCCATGAGCGAAGTCGCTTCGGCCGGATCGCTCAGCCGGATCTTGAAAAACCAGCCTGCCGCCTGCGGGTCGCTGTTGGCGAGCGACGGGTCGGCGCGCAGCGCCTCGTTGACCTCGACGACCTCGCCGCCGACCGGCATGTAGATGTCGGCTGCCGCCTTCACCGACTCGATGACGCCCGCGACCTCGCCCTTCTTGAAGACCTTGCCGACTTCGGGCAGGTCGACGAAGACGACGTCGCCGAGCGCGTCCTGCGCGTGCGTCGTGATGCCGACGGTTGCGGCGCTCGCATCGCCGGTGTCGATCCACTCGTGCTCGGGGGTGAAGAGGACGGCCATGCGGTTTCCTTTCGGGTCGGCGGTGATTGGGGTGTCGGGCGGGCGGCCTCAGCCGCGGAAATAGCGGTGCGGGGCGAACGGCAGCGCAGCCGTGCGCATCGGCTGGCGCTTGCCCCGCACCTCGGCGTGGAGCAACGTTGCGGGCGCGGCGAGCGGCGTCGGCACGTAGGCGAGGGCGATCGGCTCGCCGACGCTCGGGCCGACCGTGCCGCTCGTCACGCGGCCGATCGCGATGCCGGCGTCGTCGACGATCGGCGCTCCTTCGCGCACCGGCGCGCGCTCGATGCCGACGAGTCCGACGCGCTTTCGCGCCGGGCCTTCGGCGAGCTGGCGGGCGATCGTCGCCGCACCGGGATAGCCGCCGGCGCGCTCGCCGCCCGGGCGGCGCACCTTCTGGATCGCCCATGCGAGCGCGGCTTCGATCGGCGTCGTCGTCGAGTCGATGTCGTGGCCGTAGAGGCAAAGGCCCGCCTCGAGCCGAAGCGTGTCGCGTGCGCCGAGCCCCGCGGGCTCGACCTCGGGCTCGGCGAGGAGGGCGCGCGCGAGCGCTTCGGCGTCCTCGCCGGCGACCGAGATCTCGAAGCCGTCCTCGCCGGTGTAGCCCGAGCGCGTCGCGAAGCACGAGATGCCGGCGATCGTCGCCGCCGCGCCGGTCATGAAGGTCAGCCGCGCAAGCGGCGGCGCGAGGCGTGCGACGACGCTCGCCGCCGCGGGGCCCTGGAGCGCGAGGAGCGCCTGCTGCGGCATCGGCTCGATGCCGCAGCGCTTGTTGATCGTCGCCCGCAGGTGCGCGATGTCGGCCGCCTTGCAGCCGGCGTTGACAACGAGGAACAGGTGGTCGGCGCGCCGCGTCACCATCAGGTCGTCGAGGATGCCGCCGGCGTCGTTGGTGAAGAGCGCGTAGCGCTGCTTGCCTTCGCCGAGGCCGACCACGTCGACCGGCACCAGCGTCTCGAGCGCCGCAAAGGCGTCCGGTCCGGTCAACCGGAGCTGTCCCATGTGCGAGACGTCGAACAGCACCGCCGCCGCGCGGCAATGGCGATGCTCGGCGAGGATTCCCGCGGGGTACGAGACCGGCATGTCGTAGCCGGCGAACGGGACCATCTTCGCGCCGAGCGCAAGGTGCAATGCGTGCAACGGCGTCCGCTGCAGCGCCTGCGAGGGATTCGGGTCGGACATCGGTCGCTCCGGAGCACGTTCGTTGCCGGGCTCGCGCCCGACGGGATCCTGCTCCTGCTGTCCGCTCTACCTGAGAGATTGGCAGCGCCGCGGACGGCGCTGCTTGCCCCTTCGGTGGGCCCGCTCGCGGCGGGCCTCTCTCCAGCGAGGACGCTTGCGAACAAGCGTTTGCCAGTCCCTGTTGCCTGAGCGTTCGACCGCGCCATCGGCCCGGTCTGCGCCTTCGGCGGCTTCGCGCGAACGAAGCTCTCTCCTGGCCTGCCCAGTTTATCAGTCGGCGCTCGGGATAATGGCCTGCATGACGAGTGCCGAGGAATGGCTCCGGATCGATTCGCTCGATCTCGAAGCGCAAGGCGTCGCGCGCAACGGCGAAGGCAAGGTCGTCTTCGTCGAGGATGCGCTGCCTGGCGAGGAGGTCCAGGTGGCCGTCCGCCGCAGCAAGAACGCCTGGGAGCAGGCGTCGATCGTGGCGCTGCGCCACGAGAGCGCGCAGCGGGTCGTGCCGCGCTGCCCGCACTTCGGCGTCTGCGGCGGCTGCCGGATGCAGCACCTCGACGTCGCCGCCCAGGTCGCGGTCAAGCAGCGCGCGCTCGAGGATGCGCTCTGGCACCTCGGCAAGGTACGCCCGGAGCGCGTGCTGCGGCCGATGCAGGGCCCGTCGTGGCACTACCGCAAGAAGGCGCGGCTCTCGGTGCGCCACGTCGCCAAGAAGCAGGCCGTGCTGGTCGGCTTCCACGAGAGGAAGTCGAGCTTCGTCGCCGATATCGCGAGCTGCGACGTCCTGCCGCGCCACGTCAGCGACCTGCTGCTGCCGTTGCGCGCGCTGGTCGGGTCGATGGCGACGCGCGACCGCGTGCCGCAGATCGAGCTCGCCGCCGGCGATGCCGTGACGGCGCTCGTGCTGCGCCATCTCGAGCCGCTGCCGGAGGGCGATCTCGCGCTGCTGCGCGCGTTCGCGCGCCGCCATGCCATCTCGTGGTGGCTGCAGCCGAAAGGACCCGAGACGGCACGCCCGCTCGACGATGACGGCCCGACGCTCGCCTACACGCTGCCGGAGTTCGGCCTCGAGATGGCGTTTCGGCCGACCGACTTCACCCAGGTCAACCAGGCGATCAACGAGGCGCTCGTGTCGCGCGCGCTACGCCTGCTCGCACCGTCCCCCGACGACATCGTCATCGACTGGTTCTGCGGCCTCGGCAACTTCACCTTGCCGCTCGCGACGCGCGCCGCGCGCGTCGTCGGCGTCGAGGGCAGCGCGTCGCTGGTCGAGCGCGCCAGCGCGGCGGCGGCGGTGAACGGCCTCGCCGCGAAGACGACGTTTCTCGTGCGCGACCTGTTCGCGCTCGAAGCCGCCGACCTCGCAACGTTCGGCAGCGCCGCGAAGTGGCTGCTCGATCCGCCGCGCGAAGGGGCGTTCGCGATCGTCAAGGCGCTCGTTGCACGGCTCGACGATGCCAGCGCCGATGCCGCGTGGCGTGCGCCGGGCCGGATTGCGTACGTCAGCTGCAATCCGGCGACGCTGGCGCGCGACGCGGGTCTGCTCGTGCATCGCGCCGGCTACCGTTGCGCGGCCGCGGGCGTGGTCAACATGTTCCCCCACACGGCCCACGTCGAGAGCATCGCCCTCTTCGAGCGGAGCGAGGAGGCAGCGCTGTGACGTGGAGCGTCACGGTCCCGCCGCTGGACTGCTACCACCCAAAGAAAACGGGGCCATCGGCCCCGTTTGGATTTCAGCGACGCGCCTCGTTCTCGAAGCGCCCCTATTCCCTGCTGGCGAAGCCGAGCAGCGAGAGCAGCGCCTGGAAGACGTTGTACAGGTCCAGGTAAATGCTGAGCGTGGCGCTGATGTAGTTCGTCTCGAGCCCGTCGCGGACGCGCTTCAGGTCGTAGACGATGAACGCCGAGAAGACGCCGACCATGATGACGGCGATCGTGACGAAGAGCGCGCTCGACTGCACGAAGATGTTGAGCACGATCGCGACCAGCAGCATCACCGCGCCGATGTACAGGAACTTGCCCATCGTCGTCAGGTCGCGCTTGATGAGGGTCGACACCGTCGCCATGCCGAAGAAGATCAGCCCGGTTCCGGCGAACGCGGTCATGACCAGCGCCGGGCCGTCGTGCATGCCGAGCACGACGGCGATCAGGCGCGACAGCATCACCCCCATGAAGAACGTGAAGCCGAGCAGCACCGGAACGCCGGCCGCCGAGTTCTTGGTCTTCTCGATCGCGTAGATGAAGCCGAACGCGCCGGCCATGAAGACGATGAAGCTCATGCCGACGCCCATCGTCGCGACGATGCCGGTCGCAACGCCGAGCCAGGCGCCCAGGACCGTGGGCACCATCGAGAGCGCGAGCAGCCAATAGGTGTTGCGCAGGACGCGGTTGCGCTGCTCGACGCTGGTGACCGTGTAACCGAGGTTGGTCGTTTGTAGGATTTCGTCCATGGATCCTCCCGAGGAAAGTAGACGAGTGACAGCTATCTCTGAGTTCCGCCCTCGATTCTAGTTCCCGGCGCCCCAGGGCCCCTGCGGGACTGAAAAGCACGAGCGCGCTTCGCCCGAAGATGGATGCGCTGCGCGCGGTTTCAAGCCCCGGCGCGAGCTCCC
>DASXXO010000182.1:0-4549 GCA_036503045.1 Caldimonas sp.
CGCGGTGCCGGCGACGGCCAACGCCGTCGCGACGATCGCGGCACCGGCCAGAAACGACTTTCTCATAGATGCTCCCGATGGTTGGAAATGGCTGGAGAGGGATCTCGGAGATGGAACGAATTCTAGGCACCGGCGCCGACCGGACCCGACGGGTTTGCCCAAGATCGAGGGTTTTGCCGGAGACGAGTGCCGCAGCTGCGTGCCACCCGTGGCCGCTCAGGCCTCGAGCTCCTCGCTCGTGCTCTGCTGAAGCGCCCACATCTCGGCGTAGCGGCGGCCACGGGCGACCAGCTCGGCGTGCGTGCCGCGCTCAACGATCCGGCCCTCTTCCATGACCAGGATCTGGTGCGCGTCGACGACGGTCGAGAGGCGGTGCGCGATGACCAGCGCGGTGCGGTTTCGCGCCGCGCTCTGCAGCTCGGCCTGGATCGCCCGCTCGTTGGCCGAGTCGAGCGCCGAGGTCGCCTCGTCGAAGATCATGATCGGCGGGTTCTTGAGCAGGGTGCGGGCGATCGCGACGCGCTGCTTCTCGCCGCCCGAGAGCTTGAGGCCGCGCTCGCCGACGATCGTGTCGTAGCCCTTCGGCGTCGAGGCGATGAACGCGTGGATGTGCGCCGAGCGCGCCGCCCCCTCGACCGCGTGGCGGTCGGCACCGGTGCGGCCGTAGGCGATGTTGTATTCGACCGTGTCGTTGAAAAGCACCGTGTCCTGCGGAACGATGCCGATCGCCTCGCGCAGGCTCTTCTGCGTGAGGCTTCGGATGTCCTGGCCGTCGATCGAGATGCGGCCGGCATCGACGTCGTAGAAGCGGAACAGCAGCCGCGCCAGAGTGCTCTTGCCCGACCCCGACGGGCCGACCACGGCGACTGTCTTGCCGGCCGGGATCTCGAAGCTCACGCCGTGCAGGATCTCGCGGTCGCGGTCGTAGCCGAAGCGCACGTCCTCGAAGCGCACCGCGCCACCTCGCGCGACGAGCGGCTTCGCGTCCGGCGCGTCGGCGATCTCGCGGTGCTGGCTGAGCAGCGCGAACATCTTCTCCATGTCGATCAGCGACTGCCTGATCTCGCGGTAGATGACGCCGAGGAAGTTGAGCGGGATGTAGAGCTGGATCATCAGCGCGTTGACGAGCACGAGGTCGCCGAGCGTCATCTTCCCGGCGACGACGCCGACGGTAGCGCGCCAGACCAGCAGCGTCACCGCCGTCGCGATGATCAGGCTCTGGCCGAGATTGAGGAGCGACAGCGACGTCTGCGACTTGATCGAAGCCTTCTCGAGCCGCTGCAGGTTCTCGTCGTAGCGCGCCTGCTCGAACCCCTCGTTGGAAAAGTACTTGACCGTCTCGTAGTTGAGGAGCGCGTCGAGCGCCTTGGTGTTGGCCTTCGAGTCCTGCTCGTTCATGACGCGCCTGAAGGCGGTGCGCCATTCGGTGACCGACACCGTGAAGCCGATGTAGACCACCAGCGCGCCGAACGTGATCGCCGCGAACCAGGCGTCGAACTTGGCCGACAGCAGGACGATCACCATCGTGATCTCGACCAGCGTCGGCAGGATGTTGTAGATCGTGTAGTTGAGGAGCGACTGGATCGAGCGCGAGCCGCGCTCGATGTCGCGCGAGACGCCGCCGGTCTGGCGCTCGAGGTGAAAGCGCAGGCTCAGCTGCAGGAGGTGCTCGAAGGCCTCGAGCGAGACGCGTCGCGCGATCCGCGCCGCGACCGGATAGAAGAGGAATTCGCGCAGCTCGGTGAAGAGCGTGATCGATACGCGCAGCGCGCCGTAGGCGACCAGGATCGCGACCGGAACGACGAGCACGCTGCGCGGATCGCCGGGCTGAAGCGACAGCGCGTCGACCAGTCGCTTCAGGACCAGCGGAACGCCGATGTTGGCGACCTTGGCGCCGACCAGGCAGGCGAGGGCGACCAGCACTCTCCAGCGCCACGCCCAGACGTACGGCAGCAGCTTGGCGAGCGTCTTCCAGTCCGACCGGCGCTGGCGTTCGGCCGGCCCGAGGCCGAGGGGCGCCGGCGGCGCGGAAAGTGCAACGCGTCGCATCGAGGAAGGCTTGGCGGAGAAGTGTTTGATGAAAGAATCGGCGCGTCGCCGTTCGAGGTGGAGCAATATGCCCGAGATTTCAAGCGCGGACGCGCGCGCCGTCGTGTCCAGCATCGCCCCGCTGCAGTTGCCGGACGACCGCCATCTCGCGATGCGCACGATGCCGATGCCGGCCGACGCGAACGGCAACGGCGACATCTTCGGCGGCTGGATCATGGCCCAGGTCGACATCGCCGGCGCCGTCCTTCCGGCCAGGATCGCCAAAGGAAGGATCGCGACCGTCGCCGTCAACCAGTTCGTCTTCAAGCAGCCGGTGTCGATGGGCGACCTGCTGAGCTTCTACGTGCGCATCGAGCGGATCGGCAAGACGTCGGTGACGGTCAACGTCGAGGTATTCGCCGAGCGCAACCCGGCCGACCTGCACGTCGTCAAGGTGACCGAGGCCAACCTCACCTACGTCGCGATCGACGCCGACGGACGGCCGCGGCCGATCCCGAAAGGCTGAAGGGTCAGGGCGCGGCGGCGCGCTCGTCGACGGCGAAGCGCCAGGCAGCTCCGGCGGCGACGATCCGCCCCACCGCCGGCGCGGCGAAGTGCGTGCCGAGGACGAGCACGTCGCGGTCGGCCTGCTCGCGCAGGAAGCGCATGCGGGTCGCGAACGCCTGTGCGGGGTCGGCATCGAAGCGCGAGCCGATGCGTGGATCGCAGCACTGGATCGGATGGTGCATCAGGTCGCCGGTGATCACCGCCTCGGCGCCGGCCGAGCGGATGCGCACGCTGACGTGGCCCGGCGTGTGCCCCGGCGTCGGCTCGAGGCGAACCTCGTCGGTGACGGCGTGGTCGCTCGCGACCCAGTCGACCAGGCCGGCGTCGATCACCGGCTGCACCGAATCGGCGAGGAGCTGTCGCTCCGCTGCGGCGTCGACCGACTGCGCGTACACAAGCTCGGCACGGTGGACGAGGTAGCGCGCGTTGCCGAAGGTCGGCACCCAGCGGCCATCGACCAGGCGCGTGTTCCAGCCGACGTGGTCCGAGTGCAGGTGGGTGCAGAGGACCGTGTCGACGCGCTCGACGGCGAACCCTGCAGCGGCGAAGTCGGCCAGGAACGGGCCGCTCAGGCCGTTCCACGCGGGCAGCTCGCGTAGCTTGTCGTTGCCCACGCAGGTGTCGACGACGATCATCCGGCCGCGCGACTCGACGACGAACGCGTGGATCGACGCGAGCAGGCGCCCTTTCGCGGTCGCGAAGTGCGGCCGCAGGCAGTCGTATGAGCGCACGCGCTCGGTGCTCAGGTCGCCGAACAGGAACGACGGCGGCGACGAACCGCTCGACTCGACGATCTGCGTGATCGTCACGTCGCCGACGCGCCAGCGCGGCGCTGCGGTCATCGGAGCGAAAGACCCGCGACGTGCGCCGCGAGCGCTTCTCCGCACGCCCGATAGACCGGCTCGCCGGGATGGAAGCCGTCGCTCGCCATGCCGGCGGCGTCGAGCTCGACCGCGAAGCCCGCGTGCGAGACGTCGCTGCGGGTCGCCGCCCAGCGCGCGAGCGCCGCGTCGTGGCGGCGCGCGTCGCCGCCCATCACCCGGCGCAGCGGCTCCGGTAGAAGCGGGAAGCGGTGCATCGGCGGCAGCGGCGCGAAGACGACGTGGCGCACTCCTGCCGTGCCGAGCAGCCAGTCGGCGAGCGCGGCGCGCTCGCGCACCGCGCGGCGCGTCGGCACCTGGTCGATGACGTCGTTCACGCCGGTGATGACGACCGCAACGTCGGCGGCGAACGGCGGCGCCGCGAGGAGCAAGGCGTGGACGCCGCGGGTCGTGAGGCCGGCGCGCGCGCGCAAGGCCCAGGCGACGGGCCGCCCTGTATCGCGATGCAGCGCGCGCACCAGGTGGCCGACAACCGCCTGGTCCTGGCGCGCGACGCCGACGCCGGCGGCCGACGAATCGCCAGCGACGAGCACGCGCAGCGCTCGGTCGCCACTGCCCACCACGCCGTCGCGCTCGCCGTCGGCTTCGGGCAGGACGGGCGCGCGGCGCCGGGTCGCGATCGCCTGCGCGACGAGCAGCGGCGCGAGGGCGACCTTGACGGCGAGCGCCGCCACCGGATGCGTCATTCCCGGGCCGCGCTCAGAAACGGGAAAAGTCGGGCTTGCGCTTCTCGAAGAAGGCACTGAACGCTTCCTTCGCTTCCGGGCTCTGCAGACGCGCGCCGAAGACCTTGCCTTCGACCGCGATCGTCTCGAGCAACGCTTCCGCACGGTAGCGCCGCAGCAGGCGCTTCGTCTCGCGCACCGCTCCCGGCGGCAGCGCATTGAAGCGCTCGGCGACGCGGCGCGCGTGGTGCACGACCTCGGCGGCGGGCAGCACCGCGTTGGCGATGCCGCACTCGACCGCGTCGGCGCCGGTGAACGGATCGCCGAGCAGCAGCTTCTCGGCGGCGCGCGCGTTGCCCATCAGCTGCGGGACGATCAGGCTCGAGCCGAACTCGGGAACGACGCCGA
>DASXXO010000183.1:0-2462 GCA_036503045.1 Caldimonas sp.
CCGCAAGCAGGGGCGCTTCTTCCTTAGCTTTGAGCTCCCCTGCCGCGCTTCTCGACGGAGCGACCTTGGCGTCTCGGGCGCCAGCCTGGTCGGAGGACACCGACGGCCGCTGGCGGCGTGCGTCGGTCGCGTCCCGCGGGACTGCGGTGGCCGCCTCGTTTGTTGCCGCTTGCTTGGGTGCCGCGGGCTCGACAGGCGCGGCGGCGCTGCGCTCCGCCGTCCCCGCAGCGCTCGGTGCCGGCCCTTCCAACGGACGCACGATCGCGCCGGGAGCTGCCGGTGCAGCATCCTCGCGTGCGACCTCGGGACGGCGCGCCAGCATCTCGTCGATCGGCCGGTCCCACCACATCAGTCCGACCAGCGTCGCTGCCAGCACGCTCGCGAATCCGGCCGCGACCGGAGGACGCGCCAGCCAGTCCCAGAACGCGGCGAGCGGATGCTTGGGCCCCGTGTGCGGCGCGCGACGCGGCGGCAACCCCTCTGTTGATCGCGTCGCCGCGCGCGCGCTGGCGAGGATCGCTTCGCTCAGCGCGCTTGGCGGCAGCGCGCCGGAATCGGGCGCGTGGCGCAGCGCTTCGCGCAGCCAGGCGTCGCGCTCGGCGTCGTTCATCTGAGCGCTCCGCCGCGCACCGGCTCGAGGTAGGCACCCATGCACGTGCGCAACTTGCTCATCGCATAGCGCAGCCGCGTCTTGGCGGTTTCGAAACCGACCTCGAGCGCGTGCGCGACCTCGTCGAGCGTCAGCCCGTCGTCGTGATGAAGCAGGAAGGCGCTGCGCTGCGGCAGCGGCAACTGCTCGAGGCAGTCGAGCAGTTTTTCGCCTGCGCGCCGCCAGAACGCGAGGTCGTCGCCTTGCGGCGCGGCGCCGGCGGGCGCAGGCCAGTGCTGCCATGCGGCGGCCTCGGGCTGCCACGGCGCGTCGCCTTCGCCCTCGGCGTCGAAGGCGTCGCTCGAGACTTCGCGGCCGCTCCGGCGCAGCAGGTCGACGACGCGATGGTGCGCGAGCGTGAAGAGCCAGGTGCGAAACGTCGCGCCCTGCGGTTCCCAGCGCTCGCGCGCCTGGACGACGCGCAGCCACGTGTCCTGGAACACCTCGTCGGTCTGCGCCGCGAGCGCTGCTCCGAGCAGGCGCCGCACGAAGCGGTAGAGCGCTGCCTGGTGGCGCCGGTAGAGCTGCTCGAAGGCGGCCGCATCGCCGCCCGCGTACGCTTTCATCAACGCGTCGTCGCTCGATTCGATGCTGGCCATGGCGCGCCGGGAGTCTGCCTCATTCGACCTGATACGGCGCACCCGCGCGATCGGGGTGACACCGGCGGCGTGAATCAGGTCTCGCGCAGCACGCCCAGGATCTGTTCGCCGTAGGCCTCGAGCTTGCGCACGCCGATGCCGCCGATCTCGGCCAGCGCGCCGAGCGAGTCGGGACGCAGATCGGCCATCTCGGCGAGCGTCGCGTCGTGGAAGACGACGTAGGCAGGCAGGTTGTGCGCGCGCGCCACCTCGGCGCGCCATGCCTTGAGCGCCGCAAAGCGCGCGACGCCGGCATCGTCGAGCGGGCGCGGCAGCGGCTTGCCCGCGCCGTCGCCGCGCGCTGCGCGCGTGCGCGCGCCCCTGCCGCGCGCAGCCTTCGGCGCCGCCTCGCGCAGCAGCAGGGCGACCTCGCCGCGCAGTACCGCGCGCGAGCTTTCGGTGAGAGCGAGCGTCTGGTATTCGCTCTCGGTCCGCAGGTGGCCGAGCGCGATCAGCTGACGCAGCACCGCGCGCCAGCGCGGCTCGCTCACCGCGGCGCCGACGCCGAAGGTGCTGAGCCGCTCGTGCCCGAACTGCGCGACCTTCTCGGTCGCCTTGCCGCGCAGCACGTCGATCAGGTGGCCGGCGCCGAAGCGCTGGCCGCCGGCCTGCTGGAACCGATAGATGCACGAGAGCGCCATGCGCGCCGCCTCGGTCGCGTCCCAGGTCGCCGGCGCGCTGCGGCAGTTGTCGCACGCGTTCTGGTGCGCGCCGCACGGCGCGCTCGCCTCGCCGAAGTAGGCGAGCAGGCGGACGCGCCGGCAGTCGTGCGCCTCGGCGAGGGCGAGCAGCGCGTCGAGCTTGCCGCGCTGGGCGCGCTTGAACTCGTCTTCGGCCGCGCTCTCGTCGATCATGCGCCGCTGGTTGACGACGTCGGCGAGGCCGTACGCCATCCACGCGTCCGCCGGCAGGCCGTCGCGGCCGGCGCGGCCCGTCTCCTGGTAGTAGCTCTCGATGTTCTTGGGCAGGTCGTGGTGCACGACGAACCGGACGTCGGGCTTGTGGATGCCCATGCCGAACGCCACGGTGGCGACGATGACCTGGATCTGGTCCTTGATGAAGAGGTCCTGCCGCTTCGCGCGTTCGGCCGATTCCAGCCCGGCGTGGTAGGCCCGTGCGGCCACGCCCTGCCGGGTCAGGGCCTCCTCGAGCTCCTCGGTGCGCTTGCAGATCGG
>DASXXO010000184.1:0-3035 GCA_036503045.1 Caldimonas sp.
CGCCTTCACCATGTCCTCGACGACCTTCTTCGCGTCGCCGAAGACCATCATCGTCTTGTCCATGTAGAAGAGCTCGTTGTCGAGGCCGGCGTAGCCGGCCGCCATCGAGCGCTTGTTGACGATCACCGTCTTCGCCTTGTAGGCCTCGATGATCGGCATGCCGTAGATCGGGCTGCCCTTGACGTGCGCGGCCGGGTTGACGACGTCGTTGGCGCCGAGGATGACGGCGACGTCGACCTGGCCGAGCTCGCCGTTGATGTCCTCCATCTCGAACACCTGGTCGTACGGCACCTCGGCCTCGGCGAGCAGCACGTTCATGTGGCCGGGCATGCGGCCTGCGACCGGGTGGATCGCGTACTTCACCGAGACGCCTTTCTCGATCAGCTTGGTCGCGAGCTCCTTGACCGCGTGCTGCGCGCGCGCGACCGCGAGGCCGTAGCCGGGGACGATCACCACCGTCTCCGCGTTGCCGAGGATGAACGCCGCATCGTCGGCGCTGCCGCTCTTGACCGGCCGCTGCTCGGCCTTGCCCGCCGCCGGCCCGCCCTCGCCGCCGAAGCCGCCGAGGATGACGTTGAAAAACGACCGGTTCATCGCCTTGCACATGATGTAGCTGAGGATCGCTCCCGACGATCCGACCAGCGAGCCCGCGATGATCAGCATCGCGTTGTTGAGCGAAAAGCCGATTCCCGCCGCCGCCCAGCCCGAGTAGCTGTTGAGCATCGAGACGACGACCGGCATGTCGGCGCCGCCGATCGGGATGATGATCAGCACGCCGAGCAGGAACGCGATCGCGAGGACGAGCGCGAAGTCGAGCTGGCTCTGCGTCAGCGTGTAGCCGACGATGAGGACGACCATCGCGACGGCGAGCGCGAGGTTCAGCCAGTGTTGGCCGGCGAAGCTCACCGGCGCGCCCTGGAAGACGCGGATCTTGTACTTGGCCGAGAGCTTGCCCCAGGCGATCACCGAGCCGCTGAAGGTGATCGCGCCGATCGCCGCGCCGAGGATCAGCTCGAGGCGGTTGCCGGTCGGAATCGGCTCGAGCGGCGCGCCCGCCGCAGGGCGCGGCACGATCGCGAACGCGTGCGGCTCGACCGCGGCGGCGATCGCGATGAAGACCGCCGCCATGCCGATCATGCTGTGGAAGAACGCGACCAGCTCGGGCATCTGCGTCATCTGGACCGTCTTGGCGCGCCACGCGCCGTACGCGCCACCCACCACGACCCCGAGCAGCACCCAGCCGAGGCCGAGCGCCGGCGACAGGCTGTACGACTGCGCCAGCTTGACGATCAGCGCCGCCGTCGTCAGCGCGGCGATCGCCATCCCGGTCATGCCGAAGAGGTTGCCGCGGATCGACGTCGTCGGGTGGCTCAGCCCCTTCAGCGCCTGGATGAAGCAGACGCTCGCGACGAGATAGAGCAGCGTGACGAGGTTGAGGCTCACGCCTTCTTCTCCTCGGACGCCGGCTTGGCCGGCCGGTCCTTCTTCCGGAACATCTCCAGCATTCGTCGCGTGACGAGAAAGCCCCCGAAGACGTTGACGGCGGCGAGCGCGACCGCGAGCACGCCCATCGCCTTGCCGAGCGGCGTCTCGGTGAACGCGGCGGCGAGCATGGCGCCGACGATGACGATCGCCGAGATCGCGTTGGTCACCGACATGAGCGGCGTGTGCAGCGCCGGCGTCACGGTCCAGACGACGTGGTAGCCGACGTAGATCGCCAGCACGAAGATGATCAGATTGATGACGGTGTGCGAGACGATGTCCATGGCCTACTTTCTTTTCACTTCACCGCCTTGCGTCATCAGGCAGGCGGCGACGATGTCGTCGTCCATCGGCACCGCGAAGCCGCCTTCCTTGGTGAGGACGAGCTTGAGGAAGTCGAGCACGTTCCGCGCGTAGAGGGCAGACGCGTCGGCGCCGACGCGCGCGGCGAGGTTGGTCTCGCCGATGATCGTCACGCCGTGCTTGACGACGGTGCGGTCGGATTCGCTGAGCGGCGTGTTGCCGCCGACGCCGTCGGGACCCTTGCCGGCGGCGAGGTCGACGATCACCGAGCCTGGCTTCATCGCCTTGACCATCTCCTCGGTGATCAGCGTCGGCGCGGCGCGGCCCGGGATCAAGGCGGTGCTGATCACGACATCGGCCGCGGCGACGCGCTTGGCGACCTCGAGCTTCTGCCGGTCGAGCCAGCTCTGCGGCATCGGCCGCGCGTAGCCGCCGACGCCCTCGGCCGCTTCCTTCTCCTCGGCGGTCTCGTACGACACGTCGATGAACTTGGCGCCGAGCGACTCGACCTGCTCCTTGACGCTCGGCCGCACGTCGCTCGCCTCGATCACCGCGCCGAGGCGTTTGGCGGTGGCGATCGCCTGCAGGCCGGCGACGCCGACGCCGAGGATCACGACGCGCGCCGCCTTCACGGTGCCGGCGGCGGTCATCAGCATCGGGAAGAAGCGCTGGTAGGTATCGGCGGCCATCACCACCGCCTTGTAGCCGGCGATGTTGGCCTGGCTCGACAGCACGTCCATGCTCTGTGCGCGCGTCGTGCGCGGCGCCGCCTCGAGCGCGAAGCTCGTCAGGCCGGCAGCCGCGATCGCCTCGAGCCCGGCGCGGTCGAACGGATTGAGCATGCCGACGAGATTGGCGCCGCGCTTCATCAGGGCTAGCTCGTCGGCGTCCGGGGAGCGCACCTTGAGGACGAGATCGCAGGCGAACGCGCCGGCACGGTCGGTGATCTCGGCGCCTGCGGCTGTGTAGGCCGCGTCGATCGCGCTCGCGGCGACGCCGGCGCCCGATTCGACCCGGATCGTGTGACCGAGCGCGACGAGCTTCTTGGTCGTTTCCGGTGTCGCGGCGACGCGCGTCTCGCCTGCCGCCGTCTCGCGCGGCACCCCGATCTGCATGTTCTTGTCTCCTCGCCGGTCAGGAGAGCGAGCTTACAAGAAAGCCGATCCGGCGCCGAGCGTCGCGGTGGGTCGGAAAGCTCGCCGCTTCCTGCACAATCGCGCAAGGGCTTGCAACCACGGGACCGAGTTGAT
>DASXXO010000185.1:0-6333 GCA_036503045.1 Caldimonas sp.
ACCGGTGCCGGTCCGGGAGAACGCCGTGAGCGACGCGAATCTCGCCGATCGAATGGATTGCGGCCAGCGGCCGTCGCTCGGCACCGGGCCCGAGCTGAGCGCGTTCGAGCGCGTGCCGTATGCGGAGCGCATGACGCTGCAAGGCACCTATGAAGCGTTGCAGCGAGGCGCGAGTCTCGACCCGGCTGCGGCCGCGATCCGATTCGTCGCGCACGCCGATCCGCTCGAGGAGCCGGTGACCATTTCGCATGCCGATTTCATGGCGCGCGTGACGCAGGCCGCCAACCTGTTCCACGATCTCGGCGTCGGCCCAGGCGATGTCGTCAGCCTGCTGCTGCCGCTGGTGCCCCAGAGTTTCTTCTGCCTGTTCGGCGCCGAGGCGGCGGGCATCGCCAATCCGGTCAATCCGCTGCTCGCCGCCGGCCAGATCGCCGAGATCCTGCGCGCGGCGCAGACGAAGGTGCTCGTCGCCCTCGGCCCTCTGCCGGGCACTGATATCTGGGCAAAGGTCGAGAGCATCCGCGACACGCTTCCCGACCTGCAGGCGATCCTCGTCGTCGGTGGCCAGGCCGATCGGACGCGCAACGTGCATTCGTTCGATGCGTTCGTCGCGGCGCAGCCGGCCGACCATCTCGTCAGCGGCCGCACGATCGTGGCGAGCGATCCCGCCGCCTATTTCCACACCGGCGGAACGACGGGGATGCCCAAGCTCGTACGCCACAGCCACGGCAACCAGGTCTACCAGGCCTGGGCCTGCGGCCTCGTGCTGCGCCTGGGGCCGGGCGCGCCGCTGCTCTTCGGGCTGCCGCTCTTTCACGTCGGCGGTGCGCTGACGCAGGGGCTCGGAGTGCTCTGCGCGGGCGGCGCGCTGGTCGTGCTCTCGCCCTCAGGCTGGCGCAACCCCGGCGCCGTGCGCAACGTCTGGCGTCTCGTCGAGCGCTACCGCCCCGCGCTCTTCGGCGGCGTCCCGACTGTCCTCGCGGCGGCACTGAACGTTCCGCTCGGCGGCGCAGACACGTCGAGCATCCGCTATTGCTCGGGCGGTGGATCGGCGATCCCGGTGCCGATCGCGAAGGCCTACGAAGAGCGCCTTCGGGTGCCCGTGCTCGAGGTCTACGGCATGACGGAAACGTCGAGCGTTCACACGATCGCCTACATCGACCGACCGGTGCGGCTCGGGTCGGTGGGACATGCGGTGCCGTACAGCCGTGTCCGCATCGTCGAGCTCGACGGCGAAGGACATTGGCGCCGCGACTGCCCGCCGGGCGAGATCGGGGTCGTCGCGATGGCCGGCCCGGGGGTCTTCGCCGGCTACCTCAGCGAGGCCCACAACCGCGCAGCGTTCGTCGAGCCGGGCTGGGTCAATTCCGGCGACCTCGGGCGGCTCGACGACGACGGCTACCTCTGGATCACCGGGCGCGCGAAGGATCTCATCATCCGCGGCGCGCACAACATCGACCCGCTGGCGATCGAGGAGGTGTTCTTCCGCCACCCGGCGGTCGCGCTGGCCGCGGTCGTCTCGGAGCCCGACGCCTACGCCGGCGAGCTGCCGGTCGCGTACGTGCAGCGCAAGCCCGGCGCGGACGTCGAGCCGGCCGAACTCCTCGCGTACGTCGCCGAGCGCACGCCGGAACGCGCTGCCGTGCCGGTGCAGCTCTACTTCGTCGATGCGATTCCGCTCACTGCGGTGGGCAAGGTTTTCAAGCCGGCGCTGCGCTGGGACGCTGCCGAGCGCGCGGTGCGTCGCATGCTCGAGCCGCTGGCCGCCGACGGTTGCCGCGTCGACGTCTCGGTCGGCAGCCATGCGGAGCACGGCACGCTCGTGACCGTGACGCTCGCCTGCGACGCGACCGCGTCGCGGCCTGCGTTCGAGCGTCAGGTGCGCGAGAAGCTCGACCCGCTGCCGATCCGACATGCCATCGTTTGGCGCTGATCGATTTCAGGCTCGTTGACGTTCGCATCGCCATGACACCGTCGCCGCTGCCCCGACAGGATCGCCGTCGCATCGTCGGCGCGGCCTGCGCAGTGCTGCCGCTGGCGCTCGGCGCGGCGATCCCGCTCGGCGCACCGGCCGCGCCTGCGTCCGCAGGCCGTCGCCGCACTCGCCCCGGCGATCCCGAATGGCCGGACGCCGCCGCATGGCAGCAGCTCAACACGGCGGTCGGCGGCGGGTTGCGCGAGATCGCCTCGCCGTTCGCAGCCTGCCGCGCCGCGCCGGAGTCGCCGGCCTGCGCAGCGCTCTTCAAGTCTCCCGCCAACCCATGGGCGCTCGGCGACGACGTTGCCCTCACGCAGACCTTCGGCTGGGTCGGTGCCTGGATGTCTTCGCCGAGCCGCTACGCGGTTGCGGCGCGCGGCGCGTCCGACGCCGCGGCGGCGGTGAACTTCGCGCGCGAGCGACGCGTGCGACTCGTCGTCAAGGGCGGCGGACACAGCTATCAGGGAACGTCGAACGCACCGGATTCGCTGCTGGTGTGGACCCGCAACATGAGGGACGTCGTCTTGCACGACCGCTTCGTTCCGGCGGGTTGCGCCGGCCGCGTCGCGCCGCAGCGCGCGGTCAGCTGCGGCGCCGGTGCGGTGTGGGCGCACGTCTACGACGCCGTCACCACGCGTGCCGGCGGCTACGTGCAAGGCGGCGGCTGCACGACCGTGGGCGTCGCCGGTCTCGTGCAGAGCGGCGGTTTCGGCAGCTTCTCGAAGGCGTTCGGCACGGCGGCCGGGAACCTGCTCGAGGCCGAGGCTGTGACCGCCGACGGTCAGGTCCGCCTCGCCAACGTATGCACGAACCCCGATCTCTTCTGGGCACTGAAGGGTGGCGGCGGCGGCAACTTCGCGGTCGTCACGCGCGTCATCTTGCGCGTGCATCCGTTGCCCGAGACCTTTGGCGCCGTCAACCTCACCGTCAAGGCGACGACCGACGCCGCGTTCCGCAAGCTCATCGGCCTGCTGCTCGATTTCTGCGCGGGGGCCCTCGTCGACCCGCATTGGGGCGAGCAGCTGCGCTTCCGGCGCGACAACGCGGTGCAGGTCGCGATGGTCTTCCAGGGGCTGTCGCGCAGCGAGGCGGTGGCCGTCTGGCAGCCCTTCTTCAAGGCACTCGACGAGAGCCCGAAGGAGTTCGACCTCGAGTTCTCGCCGCTTCGGATCGTCTCGACCGACGCGCGAACCTTCTGGGCGCCGACGCTGTTCAAGCGAACGCTCGGGTTCATCAAGCGCGACGATCGGCCGGGTGCGCCCGAGACCAACATCTTCTGGCCGGGCGACCAGGGCCAGGCGGGACAGATGCTGCATGGCTACGAATCGCTCTGGCTCGGTGCGGCGCTGCTGCGTGAGGATCGCCGCGCGGGGCTCGCCGACGCACTGTTCGCGGCGACGCGGCACTGGAGCGTCTCGCTGCATCTCAACAAAGGTCTCGCCGGCGCGCCTGCGCAAGCGCTCGCCGACGCGAAGGACACGGCGATGAACCCGGCCGCGCTCGAAGCGTTCGCGCTCGCCATCCTCGGCGCACGCGGCGATCCCGCGTACCCGGGCGTGCGCGGGCACGAACCCGACGAGGCGCTGGCGGAAAAGCAGGCGAAGGCGATCGACCTTGCCGCGGCCGAGCTGCGCAAGATCGCTCCCGAGGGAGGCGCGTACCTCTCGGAGAGCAACTTTTTCGAGCGCGACTACCAGCGCGCCTTCTGGGGAAGCAACGCGGCGCGCCTGCAAGCGGTGAAGGCGGCGCTGGACCCGGACGGCCTGTTCTTCACCCATCACGGGCCGGGCAGCGAGGCCTGGAGCAGCGACGGGTTCACGCGCGTTGGGTAGAGCGCGCCGCTGCGGCGCGCCTGCGAGTGGCCATGCTTGCACCTCGCGGGCGAAAGCCGTTCACACTCGATCCCTGCAACATTGCGCGCCATGACCGCTTCCTCGTTCCGGCTCGACAACTCGTACGCACGCGACCTCCAGGGCTTCTCGGTGCCGTGGAAGCCCGAGCCCGTGCCGACGCCGAAGTGGCTGTTCTTCAACGCGCCGCTCGCCGAAGAGCTCGGCCTCGATGTCGCGGCGCTGGCGCGCGAGGAAGGCGCTGCGCTCTTCGCGGGCAACGCGATTCCCGAAGGCGCCGAGCCGATCGCGCAGGCCTACGCGGGTCATCAGTTCGGCGGCTTCTCGCCGCAACTCGGGGATGGGCGTGCGATCCTGCTCGGCGAGGTCATCGACCGCGTCGGGCGCCGCCGCGACATCGCGTTCAAGGGCTCGGGCCGCACGCCGTTTTCGCGTGGCGGCGACGGCAAGGCGGCGGTCGGGCCGATGCTGCGCGAGGCGCTGGTCGGCGAGTGGATGCACGCCGTCGGAATTCCGACGACGCGCGCGCTCGCGGTCGTCGCCACCGGGCAGCCGGTGCTGCGCGAGGTGGTGCTTCCCGGCGCGGTGCTGACGCGCGTCGCGGCGAGCCATATCCGGGTCGGCACGTTCCAGTTCTTCGCCGCGCGCGGCGACCTCGAGCGCGTGCGCCAGCTCGCCGAGTACACGATCGCGCGCCACGACCCGGAGCTCGTCGGCGCGCCCGACCGCTTCCGGCGCCTGCTCGCCAACGTCGCTGCGCGCCAGGCGGCGCTGATCGCGCAATGGATGAACGTCGGCTTCATCCACGGCGTGATGAACACCGACAACATGACGCTCTCGGGCGAGACGATCGACTACGGCCCGTGCGCGTTCGTCGAGACGTACGACCCGGCGGCGGTGTTCAGCTCGATCGACACGCAGGGCCGCTACGCGTTCGGCAACCAGCCGAACATCGCGCGCTGGAACCTCGCGCGCTTCGCCGAGACGCTGCTGCCGCTGCTTGCCGACGACGTCGAAGACGCGCGGGCGCAGGCGATGCAGGTGCTCGACGCGTTCCCGGCTGTCTATCGCGCGAGCCTGCTCGCGGGGCAGCGCGCGAAGCTCGGCATCACCCGCATCGAAGGTGCGGACGACGCCGCCGACGACGCGCTCGCCGACGACTGGCTCGGGTTGCTGCACGCCGGACGCGCCGACTTCACCCTCGGCTGGCGCCGGCTCGCCGACGCCGCCGCCGGCGACGAAGCGCCGTTGCGCGCCGTGTTCGCGGACCCGGGCGTACCCGACGCATGGCTCGCGCGCTGGCGCGAGCGCTGCGCGCGCGAGGACGAAGGTGCGGCGCCCGAGGGCAACGCCGCTGCCGCGCGTGCCGAGCGCATGCGAAGCGTCAGCCCCTTCGTGATCCCGCGCAACCAGCGCGTCGAGGAAGCGCTCGCGGCAGCCTCCGACGCTGACGACCTCGGGCCGTTCGACCGCCTGCTCGAGACCTTGCGTCGCCCGTACGACGAGACGCGGCAGAACGCGCGCTTCGCGGAGCCTGCACCGGCGGACGTCACCGCCAGCTACCAGACGTTCTGCGGCACCTGAACAGGCGCGCAGACGAGCGCTGAGCTCGCCGCGAACGCGTCAATCGCCGCTCTTCGTCGGGCGCGCCAACGGTCGCGTCTCCGTGCGGACGACGCGCGACACGGCGCGCTCCGCGCCCGCGGCATCGGCGCCGGCGCGGTCGTCGAACGTCTGCCGCGCGCGTTCGATCGCGTCGAGGTAGGCGAACGCCCAGTCGCCGAGCGACTCGGCGGGCTCGCGCAGCGAGTGGCCGAGCGGGGTCAGCGCGTAGTCGACGCGCGGCGGCGTCGTCGCGTAGACGGTGCGCTCGACGAGGCCATCGCGCTCGAGCCCGCGCAGGGTCAGCGTCAGCATGCGCTGCGAGACGCCGCCGATCTCGCGCTTGAGCTCGCTGAAGCGGCGCGGGCCGCGACTGAGGAGCATGACGACGAGCACCGTCCACTTGTCGCCGATCCGCGAGAGCACCTTGCCGACCCGATCGCAGTCACGCGAGAGCGTGTGCACGCCGGCGGACGCCGGCTTGGCCTTGCCCTTGGTTACAGCGGTGTGCCCATGCGACGCCGATGTGCCTTCTTGACCGCGCATCTGTGGTGCTCAACGATTCCCTGGTATCAACTTTATACCGAAAGGGGAAGCGATGTCCACGAACCTGCTCCATGTCGACGCGAGCATCCTCGGCAGCAATTCGGTGAGCCGCAGGCTCTCCGCAGAAGTGGTCGAGAAGCTCGCGAACGCCGACCCCGGGCTGCGCGTGATCCGGCGCGACCTGGCCGCGATACCGATCCCGCATCTCTCCGGCCCGATCTTCGCGGCGAGCCAGTCGGGCGACGCGCCAAGCGATCCGGCGCTGCGAGCGGACCTCGCGCTCGGTCGCGAGGTCCTCGACGAGTTCCTCGCCGCCGACGTGGTCGTGCTCGGCCTCGGCTTGTACAACTTCGGCAT
>DASXXO010000186.1:0-6943 GCA_036503045.1 Caldimonas sp.
GCTGATCCGATCGATCAGCTTGGGCACCGTCCCCGGGATCTGCTCGAGCCGGACCTTGTGCAGCGCCGCGGTGTCGATGCGCGGGATCGATCGGATCAGCCCCTGCGTGTACGGGTGGCGCGGATTGGCGAACAGCGCCTCGACGGTGGCCTCCTCGACCACTTGGCCCGCGTACATGACCACGACGCGCTGCGCGACCTCGGCGACGACGCCCATCGCGTGGGTGATCAGCATGATGGCCATGCCGAGCCGCTGCTTCAGCTCGGCGAGCAGGTCGAGGATCTGCGCCTGGATCGTCACGTCGAGCGCGGTCGTCGGCTCGTCGGCGATCAGCAGCTTGGGGTTGCACGCCAGCGCGATCGCGATCATCACGCGCTGGCGCATGCCGCCCGAGAACTGGTGCGGATAGTCGTGGACGCGTTGCTGCGGCGTCGGAATGCGGACCAACGCGAGCATCTCGATCGCGCGCTCGAGCGCGGCCTTGCGGCCCATTCCCTCGTGCAGGCGCAGGCTCTCGGCGATCTGCTCGCCGACGCTGTAGACCGGGTTGAGCGAGGTCATCGGCTCCTGGAAGACGATCGCGATCTCCTTGGCGCGCACGCGCCGCATCTCGTCGCTGCTCGCGGTGACGAGGTCGCGCCCCTGCCAGAGCACCTCGCCGGCGACGATCCTGCCGGGCGGCATCGGCACGAGCTTGAGCACCGTCATCGCCGTCACCGTCTTGCCGCAGCCCGACTCGCCGACGACGCTCACGGTCTCGCCGCGCTGCACCGTGATGTCGACGCCGTCGACCGCGTGGAGCCAGCCGTCGTCGGTCGCGAAGTGCGTCTTCAGGCCCTTGATCTGGAGCAGCGGAACGTCACCCGCCAGCGCCGGGTGCGGCGCGCCGGCGCGCGAGGGCGACTTCACGAGCATCGGCGGTCGCGTCGGCCCCGGCATCAGAGCACCCTGCGCGGATCGAGCGCGTCGCGCAATCCGTCGCCGACGAAGTTGATGCACAGCACCGTGAGGAAGATCGCCGTGCCGGGGAAGAGCGCCCAGTGCGGCGCGATGTCGAGGTACTCCTTGCTGTCGAACAGGATGCGGCCCCAGGTCGGGATGTCGGGCGGAAAGCCGAGGCCGAGGAACGAGAGCGTCGACTCGGCGATGATCGCCGCGGCGACGTCGATCGTCCCGGCGACGATCACCGGCCCGAGCGCGTTGGGCAGGATGTGGCGCACGACCTGGCGCGGCGTCGACGCGCCGAGCGCGCGCGCCGCCTCGACGAACTCCTTCTCGCGCAGCGAGAAGAACTGCGCGCGCACGAGGCGCGCGACCGGCATCCAGCGAAAGCCGCCGATCACGACCACGATCAGCAGGAACACGCCGACCTCGGGCCCGAACGCGGCCTTGAGGCCATCGCGGAACAGGTAGATCAGGATCAGGAGCAGCGGCAGCTGCGGCAGCGAGAGGAACAAGTCGGTGAGCCACATCAGCGCCGCGTCAACCGCGCCGCGCGAGATGCCGGCGATCGCGCCGATCGTGACGCCGACGATCATCGCCATCAGCATCGCCGACAAGCCGACGGCGAGCGAGATGCGGCCGCCGTAGAGCATGCGCGCGAAGATGTCCTGGCCGAGGTCGTCGGTGCCGAACGGGTGCCCCACTGTCGGCGTGTTGAGGCGCGCGCTGAAGTCGATGTCGTTGATCTGGACCTTCCAGAAGAGCGGCCCGAACGCGACCAGCAGCACCATCGTCGCGAGGACGACCAAGCCGATGACGGCGAGCTTGTGGCGACGGAAGCGCCGCCACGCCTCGGCCGCCGGCGAGACGTCGCGCCGGCGCGGCGGTGCGACGGCCGCCGCGATCACCGACGCGCGTTCGGCGTCGCTAGCGGTAGCTGATGCGGGGATCGAGCCAGCCATAGAGAACGTCGGCAATGAGGTTGAAGAGGATGACGAGACACGCGAAGACGAACGTCACCGCCATCACGACCGGCGTGTCGTTGCGCTGGATCGCGTCGATCAGGAGCGCGCCGATCCCAGGAACGCGGAAAATCTGTTCGGTGATGATCGCGCCGCCGAACACCTGCGGCATCGTCAGCGCGATCAGCGTGACGACCGGGATCAGAGCGTTGCGCACGACGTGCTTGAGGATCACGGCGCGCTCGGCGAGCCCCTTGCTGCGCGCCGTCGTCACGTAATCGAGGCGGATCACGTCGAGCACCGCCGAGCGCACGTAGCGCGTCCAGCTCGCGCCCTGGAACAAGGCGAGGACGAGCACCGGCATGATCGCCTGCTTGATCTGCGCCGACCACCAGGACCAGCCGCTGCCGGCGATGTCGGCGCGAAAGACGAACGGCAACCAGTCGAGCCTGATCGAGAAGAGCAGGATGAAGAGCAGCCCGGTGAAGAAGGTCGACAGCGAGAAGCCGACGAAGGCGAGCGTGCTCGCGATGCGGTCGAACCACGAGTACGGCCGCGCCGCCGAGTAGATGCCGACCGGCAGTGCGATCAGGAGCGCGATCACCTGCGACGCGCCGATGACGGCGAGCGTCACCGGCACGCGCGACAGGATCAGCTTGTCGACGTCGACGCGGCTGATGAACGAGAACCCCCAGTCGCCGTGAAGCATCGCGATCAGCCAATGGAAGTAGCGCTGCCAGACCGGATCGTCGAGGCCGAACTGCTTCCTCATGTTGGCCTGCACCTCGGGCGGGATGTTCGGGTTCAGCGCCATCTCCGAGAACGGATCCCCGGGCGCCAGGGCGAGCACCGTGAACAGGACGACGCTGATGCCGAGCAGGCTCGGCAGCGCGATCAGCAGGCGGCGCAGGAGGTAGTGGCCCAAGGTGCGCTCGTCCTCGCTCAGGCCGCCTCGCGGTACCAGTCGGCCAGGCCGGCGAGCGTTTCGTCCCAGCCCGAGATCGGCGCGACGACGTTGCGTGCGATCCCGTTGACCGACGGCCGGTAGACCACCGGGATGACCGCGTGGTCCTTGCAGACCAGGTCGTTCATCGCGATCAGGAGGGCGGCGCGCTTGACCGGATCGAGCTCCTGCGTGGAGGCGCGGTACAACGCGTCGTACTCGTCGTTCACCCAGCGCCCCCGGTTCAGCCCGAGCCACTTGTTGGACTTGCTCGCCGCTTGCCACGAGACGAACCACTGCATGAAGAAGTCGGGATCCGGCGCGCGGCCCGCGACTGCGTACATCTGCAGGTCGGCGAGGAACTTGCCGTAGGTGTCAGGGTTTCCGACGTCGGACGAGAAGAACACCGCCGCCTGCACGCCCTTGAGCTCGAGCTCGATGCCCGCCTTGCCGCATGCCTGCTTGTAGATGTTCTGCACCTTCTGGCGCACCGAGTTGATCGAGGTCTGGAAGAGCAGCTTGAGCTTCTTTCCGCCTTTCTCGCGGATGCCGTCGCTGCCACGTTTCCAGCCGGCGGCGTCGAGCAGCGCGTTCGCCTTGTCGACGCTGAACTCATCCTTGATGTTCGGGCTGTTCAAGCGCGACGGGTTGTTCAGGACGTTGGGCGTCGCCACGCCCGCACGGCCATAGACGAATTCCTGGACGCTCTTGCGGTCGAGCAGCAGCGCCAGGGCCTCGCGTACGGCGCGGTCAGCGAGGATCGGGTGGCGCGACTTGGGATTCGCACGCTCACCATCGACCTCGGTCCATGGGTCGGCCATGTTGAGCTGGACGATCTCGACGTTGCCGCTCGCGCTCGCGATCACGCGGCCCTTGTTGGCGGTCTCCATGCGACTGAGGACGTCGTCTTCGACCTGCAGGTTCCAGCCGAAGTCGTACTCGCCGGTCTGCAGCACCGCTCGTGCCGCCGACGCTGCGTCGCCGCCGCCCTTCAGCTCGACCGTGTCGAAGTGCGGGCGGCTCGCCTCGTGGTAACTCGGATTGAGCTCGCCGCGGACGAGATCGCCCGGCCTGAAGTCGACAAATCTGTACGGTCCGGTGCCGATCGGCTTCAGGTTGGCGGGCGCATCGCGCGAGCGGGCGCCGCCGTACGGCGCGAACAGGTGCTTGGGAATCAGCTGCACGGTCACGGAGCGCATCCACAGCGGCGTCGGCTTATCGAACTCGAAGCGCACCGTCTCGGCATCGACCGCCGTCGCCGCCCTGACCCCTTCGTACGAGCCGACGGTGAACGCCGCGGTCGCCGGATCGGTCGCGTAGGCCCAGTTGAAGACGACGTCGTCGGCCGTGAACGGCCGGCCGTCGTGCCACTTCACGCCCTTCTTCAGCCGCCACGTCGTCGAGCGGCCGTCGGCGGCGATGCCGCCGTTCTCGCGGCTCGGGATCTCGGCCGCGAGCACTGGAACGAGGTTCGCATCGGCGTCGTAGCGCGCCAGCGGTTCGTAGAAGAGGCGCCCGCCTTCGAGATCTTTCGCGCCGGTGCCGAAGTGCGGGTTCAACAGCGTCGGCCCCTGCCAGAACAGCAGCTTCAGCGCCCCGCCGCCGCCGCGCCGCGTCGGTTTGTATGACGGCGCCGGCTGCGCGTGCGCGACGCCGGCCGCAGCGAGCAGCGCGGTCGCGAACGGCGCGGCAACACCGAGCGCCGCCAGGCGCGCGACGAAGTCGCGCCGCGCCAGGCGGCCAGTGCGCAAGTCCTCGACCCACGCGCCGAGGACGCGCTCGTGCATCGTCACGCGGTCGTTCGCCATCGCTCGATGCGCTCGGGGCGGGCGGCCTCCGGACGCGCCGCCCAGCGAACCGTCAGGCCGCTCCGCCCTCGCGGTACCAGTTCTGCAGCGCCGAGAAGTCGAGATCCCATCCCGACAGCGTTGTGACCAGCCTGGTGTTGCCCCCGCGGACGCGCGGCCGGCTGATCAGCGGAATGACGATGTAGTCGTTCACGACCATGTCGTTCATCTTGATGTAGATCGCCGCGCGCTTGACCGGATCGAGCTCGGACGAGCCGGCCGCCGCCAGCTTGTCGTACTCGGGATTGACGTAGCGGCAGATGTTCCGTCCCTGCCACTTGTTCGCCTTCTGCGAGACCTCGTCCGACTTGTACTGGTCCATGAAGCGCTCGGCGTCGGGCGCGGTCATGGTCGTCGTGTACATCTGCATGTCGCACCAGAACTTGCCGTAGGTGTCGGGATTGGCGACATCCGACGAGAAGAACACCGACGCCGCCACCGATTTCAGCTCGATGTCGATGCCGGCCTTCTGTGCCGCCTGCTTGACGATCGCCTGCTCCTTCTGCCGGGTCGGGTTGATCGACGTCTGGTAGACGAACTTCATCTTCTTGCCGCCCTTCTCGCGGATGCCGTCGCCGCCGCGCTTCCAGCCCGCGGCGTCGAGGATCTGGTTGGCCTTGTCGACGTTGAACTCCCACTTCGTGTTCGGCGACTTGAAGCGCGGCGGGTTGTTCATGAAGTTGCCGGTCGCAAACCCGGTGCGGCCGTAGATGAACTCCTGCATGCTCTTCTTGTCGCAGAGCAGCGCCATCGCCTCGCGCACCTTCGGGTCGGTGAACGCGAAGTGCTTGCTCTTCACGCTGCCGCGCTCGCCCTCGACCTCGTTCCAGGGATCGGTGACGTTGACCTGGATGAACTCGATGTCGCCGCCCGGCACGACGTGCACCTTGCCCTTGCCACCGGCTTCCATGCGCTTCAACACCTCGTCTTCGACCTGGAGGTTCCAGGCGTAGTCGTACTCGCCGGTCTGCAACACCGCGCGCGCCGCCGAGGTCGCGTCGCCGCCGCCCTTCATCTCGATCGTGTCGAAGTACGGCCGGTTCGGCATGTGGTAGTTCGGGTTGATCTTGCCGAGGACGATGTCACCCGGCTTGAAGTCGACGAATATGTAGGGGCCGGTGCCGACCGGCTTCAGGTTGGTCGGCGCCTCGCGCGACTTCGCGCCGCTGTAGGGACCGAACAAGTGCTTCGGGATGATCATTCCCTCGGCGGCGACGAACGCAGTCGCCCAGAACGGCGTCGGCTTCTGGAACGAGACGAGGATGGTGTAGTCGTCGACCTTGGTGACCGTCAGGTCCTTGTAGACGCCGCTCGTCACCGCGGCGGTCGCCGGGTCGCGCACGAACTCCCAGGTGAAGACGCAGTCGTCGGCGGTGAAAGGCTTGCCGTCGTGCCAGGTCACGCCCTTCTTGAGGCGCCAGCGCACGACCTTGCCGCCCTCGAGAACGCCGCCGTTCTGGACCGTCGGCACCTCGGCGGCGAGGATCGGCACCAGATTGCCGTCGTTGTCCCAGATGGCGAGCGACTCGTAGAAGACGCGCGATGCCTCCTGGTCCTTGGTGCCGTTGGCGAAGTGCGGCTGCAGCAGCGTCGGGCCCTGCCACCAGAGCGTCTTCAGCGGTCCGCCGCCGCCGCGCTTGGTCGGCTTGTAGACCGGCATCGGCTGCGACTGGGCGACGCCCGCGTGCATCAGCAGCATCGACGCCATCGGCGCGCTGAGGCCAAGCCCGACCATCCGCTCGATGAAGCTGCGCCGGGGCAGCTTTTCGGTGCGCACGTCCTCGATCAGGGCACGCAGTTGAACTTCTTCCATGCTGACCTCCTGAATTCGGCGCGCACACCCGCGGCGCAGCCTTGACGGGGCCGATGCTATGCGCGGCAGGGCAAACGCGTATACGGGTCCGCCCGGGCATCGCCCCACCGTTTAGCCGCAAGAGCGATGCCAGCCGCCGGCCTTCGCACCCACCGGCGGCGACCGGGACGGGCGGCACCGGCTCAGATGCAGCGCCCGCCGTCGACTTCCAGCGCCACGCCGGTGATCATCGATGCCTCGTCGCTGCACAAGAAGCACGCGGCATTGCCGAGGTCTTCGGGCGTCGAGAAGCGGCCGATCGGGATCGTCGCCAGGAACTTGGCGCGCATCTCGGGCGTGTCCTCGCCCATGAAGGTCTTGAGCATCGGCGTCTCGCCCGCGACCGGGTTGAGGGCGCAAACGCGGACGCCGAACGGCGCGAGCTCGACCGCCATCG
>DASXXO010000187.1:0-14240 GCA_036503045.1 Caldimonas sp.
AGGATTGCTGGAAGCGAATCCGGACCTGCGCGGCAGCGCCGCAGACATCGCCCGCAACGCTCGCGGCCAGGCGGATCTCTGGCCGATGGGCATCTCAGGCGACCTTCCCATCGCACTGCTCGAAGTGACGAGCGTCGATCAGGTCGCCGCCGTGCGCCAGCTCGTCCAGGCGCATGCGTTCTGGACCGCGCACGGCATCGGCAGCGACCTCGTCTTGTGGGTCGGTACCGGCGCGGCCGCCCTGCCGGCATTGCTCGATGCGGCGCGCCAGGCGGCCGGAGCAGCCGGCGGCGCCGAGCGCATCGGTAAGCCCGGAGGCATCTTCGTCTGCGACGGCGCGACGTTCGGCGAGGCCCGCGGCACGCTCCTGCGCGGCGTCGCGCGCATCGTCCTCGACGCCGGAGCCGGCGCGCTGACCGAGCTCGTCGAGCGGCGTTCGTCCTTCTCGAAGAAGGTCATGCCGGACGCGCGCAGTGCTTCCGGGCGGAAATCGCCGCCTGCCGGGCTCGAGGCCCGCACGTGGCGCGTGCCGGCCGCGGACACCCGCGCGCTCCTCGAGTTCAACGGCTTCGGCGGCTACGCGCCCGACCGGCGCGAGTACGTGATCGTCACCTCGATGGAACGCATGACGCCCACCCCGTGGACGAACGTGATCGCGAATCCCGAGTTCGGCACCTTGGTCTCGGAAAGCGGCAGCGCTTCGAGCTGGAGTGAAAACGCGCACGAGTTCCGGCTCACGCCATGGTCGAACGATGCGGTGAGCGACCCCAACGGCGAAGCGCTCTACAGCCGCGACGAGGAGAGCGGTCGCTTCTGGTCGCCGACCCTGCTGCCGACGCGCGGCGACGGTGACTATCGGGCCCGCCACGGCTTCGGTTACAGCATCTTCGAGCACGCGCAAGGCGACATCGAATCCGAGCTCTGCGTCTACGTCGCGATCGATGCGCCGGTCAAGTTCTCCGTGCTGAGGCTGCGCAACCGCTCCGGCCGCGCCCGGCGGCTCTCGGTCACGGGGTACGTCGAATGGGTGCTCGGCGACGAGCGCGCGAAGACGCTGACCCAGGTCGTGACCGAGATCGACGCCGGCACCGGCGCGCTCTTTGCGCGCAACGCCTACAACGTCGACTTCGACGGGCGGACGGCGTTCTTCGACGTCGATGCCGGCACCGCCCGGTGCGGCGTCTGCGCCGACCGGGGCGATTTCTTCGGCCCCCTCGGGACGCGGGCCGCACCGGCCGCCGTCCTCGCGGGCGCGCTTTCCGGACGCGTGGGTGCCGGTCTCGATCCGTGCGCCGCGCTGCGCGTCGAGCTCGATCTCGAGCCCGGGGCGCAACGCGAGGTCGTGTTCCGGCTCGGCGCCGGCCGAACCGCTGACGAGGCGCGCGACTGCGTGCTGCGCTGGCGCGGAGGCGAGGCCGCGCACCACGCGCTCGCGGCCGTGCGCAGCCACTGGACCGAGACCCTCGGCGCCGTCAACGTGCGCACGCCCGACGCCGCCGTCGATACGCTCGCGAACGGCTGGCTGCTCTACCAGCTGCTGGCCTCGCGCCTCTGGGGGCGCACGGCGTTTTACCAGTCGAGCGGTGCGTTCGGCTTTCGCGACCAGCTGCAGGACGCGATGGCGCTCGTCCACGCCGCGCCGGACCTCACCCGCGAGCACCTGCTGCGCGCGGCGGCGCGACAGTTCGTCGAAGGCGACGTTCAGCACTGGTGGCACCCGCCTTCGGGCAAAGGCGTCCGCACGCGCTGTTCCGACGACTACCTCTGGCTGCCCCTCGCGGTCGCGCGCTACGTCGAGGTCACCGGCGATGCGAGCGTGCTCGATGCGAGCTGCGCGTTCCTCGAAGGCCGCGCCGTCGGCGACGGCGAGGCTTCGGTCTACGAGTCGCCCAAGGTCTCGGGACAGTCGGCGAGCCTCTACGAGCACGGGGTGCGCGCCATGCGGCACGCCTTCCGTTGGGGCGCGCATGGCCTGCCGCTCATCGGAACCTGCGACTGGAACGACGGCATGAATCTCGTCGGCGCCGGCGGCAAGGGCGAGAGCGTCTGGCTGGCCTTCTTCCTGATCGCGGTGCTCAAGCGCTACGCCCCGCTGGCGCGGGCGCGGGCCGACGTGGCGTTCGCCGTGCAATGCGAAAGCGAAGCGCAGGCGCTCGCCGAGCGGATCGAAGCCACGGCGTGGGACGGCGGCTGGTACCTGCGCGCCTGGTTCGATGACGGCACGCCGCTCGGCTCGGTGCGCAACGCCGAGTGCCGCATCGACTCGATCGCGCAGAGCTGGTCGGTGCTTTCGGGCGCGGCGCCGGCCGAGCGTGCCAGGCGCGCGATGGACGCTGTCCATGGACAGCTCGTGCACGCCGACACCGGCGTCGTGCAACTCCTCGATCCACCCTTCGACACCTCGCGGCCTTCTCCCGGCTACATCCAGGGCTACGCGCCGGGGGTGCGCGAGAACGGCGGCCAATACACGCACGCCGCGGTCTGGGCGGCGATGGCGTGCGCGGCTCTCGGCGACGCCGAGCGCGCGTGGGAGCTGTTCGCGCTGCTCGCCCCGATGCGTCATGGCGCGGACCCCACGGCGATTGCCACCTACAAGGTGGAACCTTATGTCGTTGCCGGCGATGTCTACGCCTACCCGCCGCATGCCGGCCGCGGCGGCTGGACCTGGTACACCGGCTCGGCCGGTTGGATGCTCCAGCTCGTGCTCGAGTCGCTGCTCGGCCTCGAGCGGCGCGGGAACCGACTGCGCCTGCGGCCGCTCCTACCGCAGGACTGGCAGGGCTTCGAGGTGCAGTATCGCTACGGCCGCACGACCTATCGGATCGCCTGCCGCGCGGTCGAAGCGGCCGCGGCCGAGGCGACCACGCTCGACGGCGTCGCCGTTGCCGGCGGCTGGATCGGGATGGTCGATGATGGCGCCAGCCACGCGGCCGTCGTCGACGCGCGGCGGCGCCACGGGGCGCGCACGCCCGACGCGCATCCATGAGAAAGCGAGAACCCATGCAGCTCGGAATGATCGGCCTCGGTCGCATGGGCGCGAGCATGGTCCGGCGCCTCGTGCATCAGGGACACGCCTGCGTCGTCCACGACCTGCAGCCGGCTGCGGTCGCCGCGTCGGTGCGCGATGGGGCCATCGGGGCGGGATCGATCGAGGAGCTCGCCGCGAAGCTCCAGAAGCCGCGCGCGCTCTGGCTGATGGTGCCCGCGGCGGTGGTCGATACGACCTTGACCCAGCTCGTCGCGCACCTCGAGCCGGGCGACATCGTCATCGACGGCGGCAACTCCTACTACCGCGACGACCTGCGCCGCGCCAATGAGCTGAGTGCGACGGGCCTGCACTACGTCGACGTCGGCACCAGCGGCGGCGTCGCCGGTGAAGCGCGCGGCTATTGCCTGATGATCGGCGGCGAGCCGGAGGCGATCGAACGTCTGAAGCCGATCTTCGCCGCGCTCGCGCCCGGTGTCGACGCCGCCTCGCGCACGCCCGGGCGCAGCGGCGCGGCGGCGAGCGCCGAGCAGGGCTATCTGCACTGCGGGCCGGCGGGCGCAGGCCACTTCGTCAAGATGGTCCACAACGGCATCGAGTACGGCCTCATGGCCGCCTACGCCGAAGGCCTGAACATCCTGAAGAACGCCGACGTCGGCCGGCGCGTGCGTGCGACCGACGCCGAGACGACGCCGCTGCGCCACCCCGACTTCTATCGCTACGAATTCGACCTGGCGGGCATCGCCGAGGTCTGGCGGCGCGGCAGCGTCATCGCCTCCTGGCTGCTCGACCTGACCGCGGGCGCGCTCGTCAAGGATCCGGAGCTCCGCTCCTACGACGGGCTCGTCTCGGACTCGGGCGAGGGCCGCTGGACGCTCACGGCCGCCATCGACGAGGCGGTGCCGGCGCACGTGCTTGCCGCGGCGCTCTTCGAGCGCTTCGACTCGCGCGGGGAGGCCGCCTTCGCCGACCGCGTGCTCTCGGCGATGCGCCATGCGTTCGGCGGTCACGTCGAGAAGCCGGCGGAGGGCGCGCCGTGACAACAGGCACGCCCGCCGCGCCCTTGCCTTCGGATGCGCTGGTCGTCTTCGGCTTCACCGGTGACCTCGTCGCCAAGCAGATCATCCCGGCTCTGTACGCGATGGCGAAGAAGAAGACGCTCGCGGTGCCGGTGATCGGCGTCGCGTCGACGGCCCTCGACGCCGAGCAGGTCGCTCAGCGCGTACGCGAGAGCCTGCAAGGGGCCGGCGGCGTCGACGATGCGCCCGCGTTCGATCGGCTGCTCTCGACGCTGCGCTACGTCAGCGGCGATTACCGTGACGCGCGCACATTCGACGCGCTGAAGGCGGCGCTCGGCCCGGCGCTCCGGCCGGCGCACTACCTGGCGATACCGCCGGTGCTGTTCGAGCCCGTGATCCGCAGCCTCGGAGCTGCCGGCCTCGCGCGCGACGCCCGCGTGATCATCGAAAAGCCGTTCGGCCGCGACCTCGCCTCGGCGACCCGGCTCGACCAAGTCGCGCACGCCGTCTTCCCGGAGTCGTCGATCTTCCGCATCGACCACTACCTCGGGAAGGAGGCGATCATGAACATCCTCTACTTCCGCTTCGCCAATTCGTTTCTCGAGCCGATCTGGAACCGGCAGTACGTGGCGAGCGTGCAGGTCAGTCTCGCCGAGAGCTTCGGCATCGGCCTGCGCGGCAGCTACTACGAGAGCGCGGGCGCCTTGCGCGACGTGGTCGAGAACCATCTGTTCCAGATCGTGGCGCTGCTCGCCATGGAGCCGCCATCGACCAGGGGCTTTGCCGCGGTCCACGACGAGAAGGCCGCGGTGATCAAGGCGATGCGGCCGCTCGAGCCGCAGGATGTCGTGCGCGGCCAGTACGAAGGCTATCGCCGCGAGCGCGACGTCGCTGCCGATTCCGACGTCGAGACGTTCTGCGCCTTGCGCGCGTTCGTCGACTCGTGGCGCTGGGCCGGCGTGCCGTGGTATCTGCGCACCGGCAAGCGGCTGCCGCTGAATGCGGGCGAGGTGCTGGTGCGGCTGAAGCCGCCGCCGCAGCGGCTCTTCGACGACACGCCGGTCGATGCGCTCGCTGCGAACTACCTGCGCTTCAAGCTGCAGCCGATCTCGGCGGCGGCGCTCGCGGCGCGCGTCAAGCGGCCCGGCAAGGGCTACCTCGGCGTTCAGCGCGAGCTGTACCTGTGCGAAGACGAAGCCGGCGGCGAGACGACGTACGAGCGCCTCCTCGGCGACGCGATGATCGGCGACGCTTCGCTCTTCACCCGCCAGGACGCGGTCGAGGCCGCCTGGGCGGTCGTCGACGGCGTGCTCGAGGAGCATGCGCCGGCCGTGCCGTACGCGCCGGGAACCTGGGGGCCACCGGAGGCGGACGCGCTGATCGCGGCCGACGGCGGCTGGCACCCGCTTGCGCCCGAAGCCGGGCCGGAGCGCGGCCAGCCGTGAGCGGGAGAGCGCGATGACCCCGGAGATCGTCTTCCTGCTCGACGTCGACAACACGCTGCTCGACAACGACCGCATCGTCGCCGACCTGCACCGGCATCTGGCCCGCGCGTTCGGCGCCGACAGCTCCGATCGCTTCTGGGCGATCTTCGAGTCGCTGCGCGCCGAGCTCGGCTACGCCGACTACCTCGGTGCCCTGCAGCGCTATCGCGCCGACGCCGAGCAACGCGAAGGCGGCGCAGAGCGCCTGCTCGCGATGTCGAGCTTTCTCATCGACTATCCGTTCGCCGACCGGCTCTACCCGCACGCGCTCGAGGTCGTCGCGCACCTCGGCCGGCTGGGGCGCACGGTGATCCTGTCGGACGGCGATGTCGTGTTCCAGCCGCGCAAGGTGCATCGCTCGGGCCTCTGGCAGGCGGTCCACGGGCGGGTACTGATCTACGTGCACAAGGAAGAGATGCTCGAGGCGATCGAGCGTCGCTATCCGGCGCATCGCTACGTGCTGGTGGACGACAAGCTGCGCGTCCTCACGGCAATGAAGAAGATCCTCGGCGAGCGTCTGGTCACGGTCTTTCCGCGCCAGGGCCACTACGCGCTCGACCCGGCCAACCTCGCCCGCTACCCGGGCGCCGACATCGGCATCGAGCGCATCGGCGACCTGCTCGATGTCGACGCTGCACGGTGGCGCTCGACGACTTCTCCGGAGACCCATCCATGAATGACCGCACCCAACGGCTGCATGCCCTCGGACAGAGCCTGTGGCTCGACAACATCACCCGGCAGATGCTCGACGACGGCACGCTCGCGCGCTACATCGCCGAGTACTCCATCACCGGCCTGACCTCGAACCCGACCATCTTCGAGCACGCCATCGGCAGCGGTAGCGCCTACGACGCCGAGATCGGCGCCCTGGTCCGGCAGGGCAAGTCGGGCGAGGCGCTGTTCGTCGAGCTGGCCTTGCAAGACCTGCGTCGCGCCGCCGACCTGTTCGGACCGGTGCACCAGGCCACGGCCGGCGTCGACGGTTGGGCTTCGATGGAAGTCTCGCCGCTCATCGTCGACGATGCCGCCAGGACGATCGAGGCCGCGGCGCGGTTGCATGCGGCGGGCGCGCGCCGCAACCTCTACATCAAGATTCCGGGTACGCCCGCCGGGGTCGAGGCGATCGAGGCCTCGATCTTCGCCGGGGTGCCGATCAACGTCACGCTGCTGTTCTCGCGCGAGCAGTACCTTGCCGCGGCCGAGGCCTACCTGCGCGGCATCGAGCGACGGCTCGCCGCCGGGCTCGACCCGAAGGTCGCGTCGGTCGCATCGCTGTTCGTGAGCCGCTGGGACGGCGCGGTGATGGACAAGGTCGCACCGGTCTGGCGCAATCGCCTCGGCATTGCCATCGCCAAGCGCACCTACAAGGCCTATCGCGAGCTGCTCGCAGGGCCGCGCTGGTCGAGGCTTGCCGCCGCGGGTGCGCGGCCGCAGCGGATCCTCTGGGCGAGCACCGGCACCAAGGACCCGCAAGCGCCCGACACGCTCTATGTCGAAGCGCTCGCCGCGCCCGACAGCGTCGATACGCTGCCCGACAAGACGCTGCTGGCCTTCGCCGATCACGGCGAGGTCGGCGCCGCGATGCCGGTCGACGGCGGCGACGCCGAGGCGGTGATCGCCGAGTTCGGCCGCCAGGGCATCGCCGTCGATGCCCTCGCGCTCCAGCTCCAGCGCGACGGTGCCGCGGCGTTCGCGAAGTCCTGGAACGCGCTGCTCGCGGGCATCCGGAGCAAGGCCGCGCAACTGGCCGGAGCGGCCGCGCCATGATCTCGATCGCGGATACGGCTGCATCGGCAGGGGGGATGCCGAGCCTCACGGCGCGCGCGGCCTGGCGGGCGCTGGCCGCGCACCACGCGCAGGTCGGCGCGCTGCACCTGCGCGAGCTGTTCGCCGCGGATCCCGGGCGCGGCGAGAGACTCGCGCTCGAGGCTGCCGGGCTCTATCTCGACTACGCCAAGAACCGCGTCACCGACGAGACCGTCGGCCTGCTGGCGGCGCTGGCGCTCCAATGCGGCCTGCGCGAGCGCACCGCGGCGATGTTTCGCGGCGATGTCATCAACACCACCGAGCAGCGCTCGGTGCTGCATGTCGCCTTGCGTGCGCCGCGGGGCACGCATCTCGTGGTCGACGGTGTCGACGTGGTCGCTCAGGTCCACGAAGTCCTCGATCGCATGGTCGCCTTCGCCGAGGCGCTGCGCAGCGGCAGATGGACCGGCCACACCGAACGGCGCATCCGCAACGTCGTCAACATCGGCATCGGCGGATCCGACCTCGGCCCGGCAATGGCCTGCGAGGCGCTGCGCTGGTACAGCGACCGCTCTCTTTCCCTGCGGTTCGTCTCCAACGTCGACCCGACCGACCTCGTCGAGTCACTGCAGGGGCTCGACCCGGCCGAGACGCTCTTCATTGTCTGTTCCAAGACCTTCACGACGCTCGAGACGCTGACCAACGCGCGTGCGGCGCGCGAGTGGTGCATCGCCAAGCTCGGCGCCGAGCAGGCCGTGGCGCGCCACTTCGTCGCCGTCTCGACCAACGAGCAGGCGGTGACGGCGTTCGGCATCGCCCGCACCAGCATGTTCGGTTTCTGGGACTGGGTCGGCGGCCGCTACTCGATGGATTCGGCGATCGGCCTGTCGACCCTGATCGCGATCGGGCCCGGCCACTTCCGCGCCATGCTCGCGGGCTTCCGGGCGATGGACGAGCACTTCCGCGATGCGCCGGTCGAGGCCAGCATGCCGGCCATGCTCGGCCTGCTCGCGATCTGGAACACCGATTTTCTCGGCGCCGCGACGGTCGCGGTGCTGCCCTATGCCCAATACCTGAAGCGCTTTCCCGCCTACCTGCAGCAGCTGACGATGGAGAGCAACGGCAAGCACGTGCGGCTCGACGGTAGCCCCGTCGAAGTCGAGACCGCGCCGATCCTCTGGGGCGAGCCCGGCACCAACGGGCAGCACTCGTTCTACCAGCTCCTCCACCAGGGCACCCGGATCGTGCCGTGCGACTTCATCGGCTTCGGCAGCAGCTTGAATCCGCTCGGACGCCAGCACGACCTGTTGATGGCGAATCTGTTCGCCCAATCCGAGGCACTCGCGTTCGGCAAGACAGCGGCCGAGGTCGCGGCCGAGGGAACTCCGGCCGAGCTCGTGCCGCATCGCACGTTCGCGGGAAACCGGCCGAGCAACACGATCCTCGCCGAGCGCCTCACTCCCGAGGTCCTCGGCGCGCTGGTCGCCTTGTACGAGCACAGCGTCTTCACGCAGGGCGTGGTCTGGGGGATCGATTCGTTCGACCAGTGGGGCGTCGAGCTCGGCAAGGCGCTCGCGCTGGCAACGATCCCCCAGCTCGAGAGCGCTGCCGATCCGGCGCTCACGCACGACAGCTCGACCAACGCCCTGATCCGGCGCTACCGGCGCTTGCGGGCCTCGGCAGTGGAACGAGCGCCATGAAGACCCGCATCAGTCCCCTGGCCGGAAAGCCCGCGCCGCTCTCGATGCTCGTCGACGTGGCGCGGCTCGTCACGGCCTACTACACGATCGAGCCCGATCCCGGCGTCGCGGCACAGCGGGTCGCGTTCGGCACCTCCGGGCACCGCGGCGTTTCGTTGGCGGCCTCCTTCAACGAGCGCCACGTGCTGGCGATCACCCAGGCGATCTGCCGTTGGCGCGCGAACAACGGCATCCACGGTCCGCTCTTTCTCGGCATCGACACCCACGCCCTGTCCGAGCCGGCCGCGGCCAGCGCCCTCGAGGTGCTCGCGGCCAACGGCGTCGACGTGATGCTCGCGGCGGGTGACGAATACACGCCGACGCCGGCGGTGTCGCACGCGATCCTGGTCCACAACCGGCGCCGCGCATCGGGACTCGCCGACGGCATCGTCGTCACGCCCTCGCACAACCCGCCCGACAACGGCGGCTTCAAGTACAACCCGCCGCACGGCGGGCCCGCCGGCACCGCTGTCACGGCGTGGATCGAGGCGGCGGCCAACGCGATGCTCGTAGGGGCGAACGGCGACATCAAGCGCATCCCGCACGCGCGCGCGCTGCGGGCGAGCACCACCCATCGCCACGACTACCTGCGCACCTACGTCGCCGACCTCGGCAACGTGATCGACTTCGAGGCGATCCGCGCCACGCAGCTGCGCCTGGGCGTGGACCCGCTCGGCGGCGCCGGCGTCCACTACTGGCCGCGCATCGCCGAGGACTATCGGCTCGACCTGAGCGTCCTCAGCGACCAGGTCGATCCGACCTTTCGCTTCATGACCGTCGACTGGGACGGAAACATCCGCATGGATCCGTCATCACCATACGCGATGCAGCGGCTCCTCGACATGAAAGGGCGCTTCGACATCGCGTTTGCCTGCGATACCGACCACGACCGCCACGGCATCGTCACGCCTTCGGGGCTGGTGCCGCCGAACGCCTACCTCGCCGTCTGCATCGACTACCTGTTTCGCCATCGTCCGCAGTGGGGCGCCAAGGCGGCGGTCGGCAAGACGGTGGTCAGCACGCGCCTCATCGATCTCGTGGCGCAGCGCCTCGGGCGCGCGCTGTTCGAGGTGCCGGTCGGCTTCAAGTGGTTCGTCGACGGCCTGCGCGAGGGCGCGCTCGGCTTCGGCGGCGAGGAGAGCGCAGGCGCAGCGTTCCTGCGTCGCGACGGCAGCACCTGGACCACCGACAAGGACGGCATCGTGCCGGCGCTGCTCGCTGCCGAGATGACCGCGCGGACCGGCCGCGACCCGACCCGGCTGCATGCGGGGTTGGCCGACACGCTCGGGCAGTCGGTCTCCGACCGCATCGACGCACGCGCCACGCCTGAGCAGAAGAAGAGGCTGGCGGCACTGAAGGCCGAGCAGCTCGATGCGACCGAGCTGGCCGGCGAGCCCATCGAGGCGGTGCTCGACCGCGCGCCGGGCAACGACGAGCCGATCGGCGGCATCAAGGTGATCGCGAAGAGCGGCTGGTTCGCGGCGCGACCCTCGGGCACGGAGGACATCTACAAGATCTATGCGGAGAGCTTTCGCGGCGACGACCACCTCCAGCGCGTCCTGAGAGAAGCGCAGGCGGTCGTCGACCGCGCCATCGGCTCGACGCCGGGGAGTTGAAGCATGGGCAACGACATCGACGCACCGACCCTGACCGACACGGCGAACGCCCTCGTGAGCGGAGATCGGGGCCTACTCGCCATGGACGAAAGCACGCCGACCTGCAACCGGCGGTTCGCCCGCCTCGGCATCGCGCAGACGCCCGAGATGCGCCGTGCCTGGCGCGACCTGATCGTCACGACGCCGCACCTCGGCGACTGCATCAGCGGCGCGATCCTCTATGACGAGACGATCCGCCAGCAGACGTTCGCCGGGACGCCCTTCGCGCAGGCGCTCGCGGCCGCGGGGATCGTGCCGGGGATCAAGGTCGATGCTGGCGCCAAGCCGCTCGCGGGCCATCCCGGGGAGCAGGTCACGGAAGGCCTGGACGGCCTGCGCGAGCGGCTGAAGGAGTACGCCGCGATGGGCGCTCGCTTCGCGAAGTGGCGTGCGGTGATCGCGATCGGCCCCGAGTTGCCGAGCCGCGCGTGCGTCGAGGCGAACGCGCACGCGCTCGGGCGCTACGCGGCGCTCTGCCAGGAGGCCGCGCTCGTGCCGATCGTCGAGCCCGAGGTCCTGATGGACGGACATCACACGCTCGAGCGCTGCGCAGCGGTGACCGAGGATGTGCTGCACGCCGTCTTCGATCAGTTGCACGCGCAGCGCGTGCTGCTCGAGGGCATGCTGCTCAAGCCGAACATGGTGCTGCCGGGCGCGGATAGCACCGATCAGGCGAGCACCGAGGAGATCGCCGACGCGAGCGTCGCCTGCTTCCGGCGCAGCGTGCCGGCGGCCGTGCCCGGCATTGCCTTTCTCTCCGGAGGCCAGTCCCCCGAGCTCGCCTCGGCGCGCCTCGACGCGATGAACCGGCGCTGGCGGGGGCGCGCTCCGTGGGCGCTTGCCTTCTCGTTCGCGCGCGCCATCCAGCAGCCCGCACTCGACGCCTGGCGCGGCGAGGCCGCCAACGTTGCAGCGGCGCAGCAGGCGCTCTTTCATCGTGCCGACTGCAATCGCGCGGCGCGGCGCGGCGAGTACTCCGCGAAACGCGACGCGCCGGCGCGCGCCTGATCCGGCTCGAAGGGAATCGTCATGTTCGACAAGCTCGACCAGCAGTGCATCGACACCCTGCGCTTCCTTTCGGTCGACATGGTGCAGAAGGCCGAGAGCGGACATCCCGGCCTGCCGCTGGGAGCGGCACCGCTGGCCTATGTGCTGTGGGCGCGTCATCTGCGCCACGACCCGGCCGACCCCCGGTGGCCGGCTCGTGACCGATTCGTTCTCTCCGCGGGCCATGGCTCGGCGCTTCTCTACAGTCTGCTGCACCTCACGGGGTACGATCTCCCGCTCGACGACATCGAGCGCTTTCGGCAATGGGGCAGCAAGACGCCCGGTCACCCCGAGCGCGGCCACACCCCCGGCGTCGAAGTGACGACCGGTCCGCTCGGCCAGGGCTTCGCCAATGCGGTCGGCATGGCGATCGCCGAAGCGCACCTGGCCGCGCGCTACAACCGCGAGGGCCACTGCGTCGTCGACCATCGCACCTGGGCCATCGTCAGCGATGGCGACCTGATGGAGGGCGTCGCCTCCGAAGCGGCTTCGCTGGCCGGCCACCTGCAGCTCGGCAAGCTCATCTGCCTGTACGACGACAACGCGGTGACGCTGTCCGCCGGCACCGACATGACGTTTTCCGAAGACCGCGCGCAGCGCTTCGCGGCCTACGGCTGGCGGACCCTCCGCGTCGAGGACGGCAACGATCTCGAGGCGATCGACGCGGCCATCGAAGCGGCATGCGCGGATGCGACGCGACCGGCGCTCATCCTCGTGCGCACCCACCTCGGCTACGGCTCGCCCGAGCAGGACACCTTCAAGGCGCACGGCTCGCCGCTCGGGGTCGAGGACGTGAAGAAGACCAAGGAGACGCTCGGGTGGCCGGTCGAGCCGGCCTTCCTCGTTCCCGAGCCGGCGCGGGCGCGCTTCCGCGAGGCGCTCGCACGCGGCGCACGCGCGAACGCGGAGTGGCAGGCCCGCATGGCGGCGTACGAAGGCGCGTTTGCGGACCTCGCGCGCGAGCTCGTCGGACGGCTGCGCGGCGAGCTGCCCGCGGGCTGGGACGCCGACGTGCCGGTGTTTCCCGCCGACGCGAAGGGCATGGCGACGCGTGCGGCCGGCGGCAAGGTCATGAACGCGATCGCGCCGAAGCTTCCGGCGCTGTTCGGCGGCTCGGCCGACCTCGATCCGTCGACGCACACCGCGCTGAAGGCGCAGGGCGACTTCAACCCGCCGAGCCAATCCGGGGAAGACGCCGAAGGCTCGGCCGGCGGCGGCTGGAGCCGCGCGGGGCGGAACCTCCACTTCGGCGTTCGCGAGCACGCGATGGGCGCGATCGTCAACGGCCTCGCGGCGCACGGCGGCTTCATCCCGTACGGCTCGACGTTCCTGATCTTTTCCGACTACATGCGCCCGCCGATCCGCCTCGCGGCCTTGATGGGCCTGCACCTCGTGCACGTCTACACCCACGACAGCCTCGCGCTCGGCGAGGACGGCCCGACCCACCAGCCGATCGAGCAGCTCGCGAACCTGCGCGCGATTCCGGGGCTCAGCGTGATCCGCCCGGCCGATGCGAACGAGACGGCGGTGGCGTGGAAGATCGCCATCGAGACGCGTGACCGGCCGGTGCTCTTGGTGCTGACGCGCCAGGACGTGCCGACGCTCGATCGCGGCCGCTCGGCCGCGGCCGACGGCGTGCGCCGCGGGGCGTACGTCCTGAGCGATCCGGCGGTCGGCACGCCGACGCTGATCCTCGTGGCCAGCGGCTCGGAGGTCGCCCTCGTCGTGGCCGCCGCCGAGCGATTGGGTGCCGAGGGCGTTGCCGTGCGCTGCGTCTCGATGCCGAGCTGGGATCTCTTCGACGCGCAGCCGCAGGCCTATCGCGACGCGGTGTTCCCGCCCCGGGTGGCGGCGCGCCTGGCCGTCGAGCTCGGCGTCGCCCAGGGCTGGCACCGCTATGTGGGCGACCGGGGCGACGTGGTCGCGGTCGACCGCTTCGGCGCCTCGGCGCCGGCGAAGGTCCTGCTCGAGCGCTACGGCTTCACCGTCGAGCACGTGGTGGCCCGCGCGAAGGCCCTGCTCGCGCTCTAAGCGCGCCCCGTCAGCGCGTCGGCTTCGATCGGGCGCTGCGCGCCGAGGCGCGCTTCGACGCGGCCTGCTTGAGCCAGCCGCCTTCGAAGCCCGCGGCGCGCAGGCCCTCGACGAGCGGACCGCATCGGCACGTGAGGTTCCAGATCATCCCGCTGCGGTGGTTCTCGATCATCAGCACGGTCGGCCCCTCGTTGATGCCGAAGTGGTACGGCGAGACCCAGCCAATCACGCTGTCGTCGCCGGGGTCGCGGAAGATCGGATTCATCGAGGCCTTGAAGCCGTACGGATTGTTCATGTGGATCTGAATGGCGCCGAGCCCGAGGAGCGTCGGGGCGACGATCTCCGGCGCGAACGGCATCGAGGCCGCGACCGCCCAGGGTGCGACCGTGCCGTCGTCCGGCCCGTAAGGCGCACCGCGCGCGATGTAGTCGAAGAACACGCGCTGGATGCCGTCGACCTTGCGGGTGACGAAGCCCGGTCCGTCGCTGGCGGAGATGCCCCAGCACCACTCGCCGTAGTGCCGGAAGCCCATC
>DASXXO010000188.1:0-3972 GCA_036503045.1 Caldimonas sp.
CACCTCGCGCTCGCGCGCCGTCAGCGCCGCCGAGAGCGACGCCGGCGCCGCGCCTTCGCCTGCGACCGGGCGAAAGCGGCGGTACAGCGCCGCGAGCGTCGTTCCGGCAAGGTCGAGGACCTCGCGGTCGCGCTCGCTGAAGTCGCGCCGGCGCCGGTTCAGCACGAAGCTCACCAGGGTTCGGTCGTCGACGTGGAGCGGCAGCGCCATGGCGTGATCGATGCCGATCCGCCGGTAGTACTCGCTGTAGAGGGCGCCGTGGCGGAAGCGCCCGAACGGGATCGAGTCGCTGATCCGGTGCGCTCCCGGACCATGGGCGAACGCGTGGTAGCGGACCAGCGGATGCTCGAAGAAGAAGCGGTCGAAGCAGGCGCGGTCGGCTTCGCCGAGTCGCCCCGCCGGGCAGGCGACGACTTCGCGCCGCCCGCTCGCCAGGTCGCACACCGACAGCGTCGTCATCTCGCTCGCGACCAGCCCGGGAAGCAGGCGCACGCCGGCGTCGGCGTACGCGCCGAAGTCGCGCGCCGACTCGACGACCGCACCGATCGTCGCGATCGTCGCCTGGAGATCGGCTCTATTGAGCATCGCCGCTCCGCCCGCCCCGCCCGCCCTGCACACGATGCGCAGGTCGGAGACGAGGCCCCAGGTCGAAAACTACGGCAATCACCGCCTTCGCGCAAGGAGCATCCCCATGCCCGACATCGCTCAAGGAGATGGGCCGGAGCGCACCGCTTCTACGCGCAATCGTTCGGCCGCCTGGCCGCGCCGCCGCTCAGTGCTGGAGGATCTTCGAGAGGAAGTCCTTGGCGCGCGGCGAGCGCGCGTCGGGGTTACCGAAGAACTCGTCGCGCGTGCAGTCCTCGACGATCCGGCCCACGTCCATGAAGATGACGCGGTGGCTGACCTTGCGCGCGAAGCCCATCTCGTGCGTCACCACCATCATCGTCATGCCCTCCTGGGCGAGTGCGACCATGACGTCGAGCACTTCGCCGACCATCTCGGGATCGAGTGCCGAGGTCGGCTCGTCGAACAGCATGACGATCGGGTCCATGCTGAGCGCGCGCGCGATCGCGACGCGCTGCTGCTGACCGCCGGAGAGCTGGCCCGGGTACTTGTCCTTGTGCGCGAGCAGGCCGACGCGGTCGAGCATCTTCATGCCGCGCGCGGTGGCATCGTCCTTCGAGCGACTGAGCACCTTGATCTGGGCGAGCGTCAGGTTCTCCGTGACCGTCAGGTGCGGAAACAGCTCGAAGTGCTGGAACACCATGCCGACGCGCGAGCGCAGTTTCGGCAGGTTGGTCTTCGGATCCGAGATCGAGGTGCCGTCGACGACGATGTCGCCCTTCTGGAACGGCTCGAGCGCGTTGACGGTCTTGATCAGCGTCGACTTGCCCGACCCCGACGGGCCGCAGACCACGACGACCTCGCCCTTCTTGATCGCGGTCGTGCAGTCGATCAGCACTTGGAAGGTGCCGTACCACTTGGAAACGTCTTTGATGTCGATCATGGCGAGGCTTTCGCGGCGTTCCTGGTGCGCTGCTAACGGATGATGGCGATCTTCTTCTGCAGTCGGCGCACCGCCATCGACAGGCTGAAGCAGATCACGAAGTAGACGATGGCCGCGACCAGATAGGTCTCGACCGGCCGGTTGAAGTTCTTGCCGGCGACCTCGAAGCCCTTGAGCAGGTCGTAGGCGCCGATCGCGTAGACGAGCGAGGTGTCCTGAAAGAGGATGATCGTCTGCGTCAGCAGCACCGGCAGCATGTTGCGGAATGCCTGCGGCAGGACGATCAGCTTCATGCACTGCGCGTAGGTCATGCCGACCGCATAGCCGGCCGCGACCTGCCCCCTGGGGACCGACTGGATGCCGGCACGCATGATCTCCGAGTAGTACGCCGCCTCGAACACCGTGAAGGTGATGATCGCCGACGTCTCGGCGCCGAGCGGCCGGCCGAGCAGGAGCGGGATCAGCAGGAAGAACCAGAGGATCACCATCACCAGCGGGATCGAGCGCAGCACGTTGACGTAGGCCGCCGCCGGCAGCGCCAGCACCGGCTTGCCCGAGAGGCGCATCAGCGCAATGATGGTTCCGATCGCGATCCCGCCGAGCATCGCGACGATGGTGAGCTCGACCGAGAAGATCAGTCCCTTGAGGACGAAGCTCTGGATCAGCGTCCAGTTGAAGAAGCCGAAGTCGAGGTTCATGGCGATCGCCTCACTTCGCGCCGAGCAGGCCCGGCACCTGGACGCGCCGCTCGATGAACGCGGCGACACGGTTGACCGCGAACGCCGAGACGAAATAGAGCGCGGTGACGGCGAGGTAGATCTCGATGCCGCGCGAGGTCTCCTCCTGCGCCTGCATCGCGAACATCGTCAGCTCGGCGATCGACACCGCGAACGCGACCGAGGTGTTCTTGATGATGTTCATCGACTCGCTCGTGAGCGGCGGGATGATGATGCGAAACGCCATCGGCAGCAGCACGTAGCGGTAGGTCTGCGCCAGCGTCAGCCCGGTCGCGAGGCCGGCGTAGCGCTGCCCCTGCGGGATCGACTGGATGCCGGCGCGCACCTGCTCGGCGATCCGCGCCGAGGTGAAAAAGCCCAGCGCGAGGACGACGAGGACGAAGCTCGGCACGCTGCGCAGCGAGAGGAAGATCGACGGAATGACGTGGTACCAGAGGAAGATCTGGACCAGAAGCGGGATGTTGCGGAAAAGCTCGGTCCAGGCGTTGCCGAGGAGGACGAGCGGCTTGCTCGGCGTGGTGCGCAGGATCCCCATCAGCGAGCCGACGACCAGCGCGACGAGGAGCGAGAGCGCGGCGACGGAGAGCGTCCAGCCCCAGGCCGACATCATCCAGTGCAGGTAGGTCTCGCCGCCTCCGGTGTCGCGCAGGAAGACCTGCCAATCCCATTTGCCCAAGCGAACTCCCCAGTGCGGGCCCGGCCGCCTCGATCTGCGCCGAGGTGCATGAAAACGAAAAACGCGGCGCGGATGGCTCCGCGCCGCGCTGGGCCGCACTGTAAGCAAAGCGCGCGCCGGGCGCGCTAGGACTTACCTCAGGCGCGCCGCCCCGGCCGCGCCGGCGCAGCCGCTCACGGCTGGGTGTATTCCTCGAGCGGCTTGTCGGTCGGGTTGGCCCATGCCGCTTTGGTGGCATCGCTCGGCGGCAGGTTGACGCGCGTGTTGCCCGGCGGGATCGGCTGCATGAACCACTTGTCGTAGAGCTTGGCGACCTCGCCGCTCTTGGCCATCGCGCGCACGCTGTCGTCGACCGCCTTCTTGAACGCCGGGTCGTCCTTGCGGTACATGATCGCGATCGGCTCGACCGAGAGCGGCTCGCCGACGATCCTGAAGTCGGCCGGGTTCTTGGCCTTCGAGATCAGGCCGGCGAGGATCTGGCCGTCCATGACGAACGCGTCGGCGCGGCCGGACTCGAGCAGCAGGAAGCTGTCGGAGTGGTCCTTGCCGTTGAGCTCCTTGAAGTCCATGCCCTGCGCGCGCTTGTTCTTGCGCAGCAGCTGGACCGAGGTCGTCCCGGTCGTCGTCGCGACGGTCTTGCCGTTCAGGTCGGCAATGCCCTTGATCCCGGAGTTGGCCTTGACGGCGATCCGCACCTCCTCGACGTAGAGCGCAGGCGCGAACGCGACGTCCTTTGCGCGTGCGGTGTTGTTGGTCGTCGAGCCGCACTCGAGGTCGACCGTGCCGTTCTGCACCAGCGGGACCCGGTTCTGCGACGTGACCGGCTGGTACTTGATGTCGATCTTCGCCATCCCGAGCTGCTTCTGGATGTCGGAGACGATGTGCTGGCAGACGTCGTAGTGAAAGCCCGTGTACTTGCCGTCGCCGAGGGTGTAGGCGAGCGCGCCCGACGATTCACGGACGCCCATGGTGACGGAGCCGCTGTCCTTGATCTTCTTCAGCGTGTCCTCGGCGTGCGCTGTGCCGGCGACGGCGAACGCCGCCGCGACGAC
>DASXXO010000189.1:0-2039 GCA_036503045.1 Caldimonas sp.
CTTCTGCGCGAAGCGCTGCCGCACCACATCGTGCTGTCGAAGCTGCCCCTGGTACGGTTTTCGCAACCGATCAATCCCGATGACGTCCGCTACTGGTACGAGTTGCTCGGAGCGATCAACGTGACCTTCGCGGTGTGCAGCGCGAACGGCCGCGTGCTCGCGGCTATCGATCTCGACACCGATCCCGGCAACTCGCGCCGCATCCTGCAGATCAAGCAGTCGGTGCTCGGTGCGTGCCGCATCCGCTACCTGCGCTGCCCGGTCGACAACCTGCCGACCGCGGCCGAGCTGCAGCTCCTCGTGCCGAGCAGCACGGCGGCCACTGCGCGCGGCCCGCAGCCGGGGCTCGTGCCGCCGCGCGACCTCGACGACGCGCGCGACTCGCTTGCCAGCACCGTCGCGACGCGGCGCGCGCAGCGAAGCGCTCTCTGGCAGGACTCGTCGGGGTTCCAGGATTCGTTCTTCGCCCCCGACAGTCGCTCGGACACGCTCGGCAACAGCGAGTTCGCATCGCTGACGTTCGCCAATCCGCGCGCTTCCGCCATGCGCAACGTCAACGGTCACGACGCCGGGCTCGGCGTTGCCAGCCGCGGCGACGCCGCGTCGGTGCGCCGAACGGGCGGCGACGACGGCGAAGAGCCCGCCGGCGTCGTAGTCGACACGCCGGCAGCGGTGGTGCCGGCCATCTCGCGCACGCACCACTGAGAGCGCGCCGGCGAGCGCCGGTCGCACGCGATGAGCGCCGAGACCTCCTCCCCCGCGTCCACGCTCGCACCCTATACCGACCTCACGCCGGGCGGCGTGCTCGACGCCCTCGACGCGGTCGGCCTGCGCGGCGATGGCCGGCTGATCCAGCTCAACTCGTACGAGAACCGCGTCTTCCAGGTGTTCCTCGAAGAAGGCCCTGTCGTCGTCGCCAAGTTCTACCGGCCGGCGCGCTGGAGCGACGCGCAGATCCTCGAAGAGCACGCCTTCGCCGCCGAGCTCGCGCGGGGCGAGATCCCGGTCGCCGCGCCGATCGCGCTCGCGGTCGATGCGCGCTCGCCGCACGCGGCGCTGGTCGAGCCGGCCGGCGCAACACTGGCCTGCGCCACGACCGAGGCCGGCGCGCGCTACCGTTTCGGCGTCGCCGAGCGCCTCGCCGGCCGTGCACCCGAGCTCGAGGATCCCGAAGTGCTGCGCTGGCTCGGCCGCTACATCGGCCGCCTGCACGCAGTTGGCGCGACCGCGCCTTTCGTGCATCGGATCGCGCTCGACGTCGCGAGCTACGGCGAATCGAGCCGGGACTTTCTCGTCGCCGAGCGGCTGGTCTCCGACGACGTCGTCGGGCGCTGGCAGGCGCTCGCCGCGCAGGCGCTCGCGGCATGCCGCGACGCCTTCGACGCCGCCCAGCCGCGCCGGATCCGCCTGCACGGCGACTGCCATCCAGGCAACGTGCTATGGACCGACGCCGGTCCGCACTTCGTCGATCTCGACGACGCCGTGACCGGCCCGGCAGTGCAGGACCTCTGGATGCTGCTCTCGGGCGACCGCGCGGCGAGGACCCGCCAGCTCGTCGACGTCCTCGAGGGCTACGAGGCGTTCATGGACTTCGACGCGCGGGAGCTGCGCCTCGTCGAGCCGCTGCGCACCTTGCGCATGCTCCACCACAGCGCGTGGATCGCGCGCCGCTGGAGCGACCCGATCTTCCCGATCAACTTCCCGTGGTTCGCGAGCCCGGCGTACTGGGCCGACCAGTGCACGCGGCTCGCCGAGCAGCTCGAGGCGATGGCCGAGCCGCCGCTCGGCAGCCCGGCCTGATCCGGGTCGCCGCCGTCAGGCGAGCAGGAGCGCGTTGACGCGCCGCACGTACGCCGCCGGGTCTTCGAGCTGGCCGCCCTCGGCGAGCATCGCCTGATCGAAGAGGATCGCGGCGAGATCGTCGAACCGCTCGCTCGTCTCGAGGCGCTTGACCAGCGGATGCTCGGCGTTGACCTCGAGGATCGGCTGAACCGTCGGCGCGCCCTGGCCAGCCTGCTTCAGCAAGCGCGCGAGGTGGC
>DASXXO010000190.1:0-2886 GCA_036503045.1 Caldimonas sp.
TTCCTGATGACCGCGCAGGAGATGGCGACCGCGGTTGCCTACGGCGCGAAACGGCTCGTGTCGATCGTCGTCGACAACGGCAGCTACGGGACGATCCGCATGCACCAGGAGCGCGAATACCCGGGGCGCGTCTGCGGCTCCGATCTCGGAAACCCCGACTTCGCCGCGCTCGCCCGCGCCTTCGGCTGGTGGGCCGCCGACCGCGTCGACGCGACGACCGACTTCGAGCCTGCCTTCGTCGCCGCGCTCGAGTGCGGCCGGCCGGCGCTGATCCACATGCGCCTCGCGACCGACGTGATCACGAGCCGCACGACGCTTTCCGCGATCCGCAGCGCCGCGGAGGCGCGCCTTGCCCACCCCTCGCGGTAGGCGACACTGCTCCTATCATCGCCGTTGTCATGAACCCATCCATGGACTTCTCGACCTGCGACCTGTGCGACCTTCACAAGGCAGAGGTCGGGACGCGCTTCTTCGTCCTGCCTCCGGTCTTTCGCGACTACGGCGGCGTACATGCGTTCGCGGGCGCCGTCGCGACGGTCAAGTGCTACGAGGACAACTCGCTCGTCAAGGCGGCGCTTGACGAGCCCGGCCAGGGCCGAGTCCTCGTCGTCGACGGCGGCGCGTCGCTGCGCCGCGCGCTCGTCGGCGGCAACGTCGCCGCGGCCGCGGCGAAGAACGGCTGGGCCGGCGTCGTCGTCGACGGCGCGGTACGTGACGTCGCCGAGCTCGCGGCGACCAAGGTCGGCATCCGTGCGCTGGCGCTCGTGCCGATCCCTACCGAGAAGCGCCAGCAGGGCGAGCGCGACGTCGCGGTGCAGGTGCAGAGCGTCTGGATCCGCTCCGGCGACCGGCTCTGGGCCGACGCCGACGGCATCGTCGTGCTCAGGGCCTGACGACCTCGAGCAGGCGGTCGAGCCCGCCTTCGTCGATCGCGACCCTCGCTGCCGCGCGCACCGTCGGCTTCGCGTGGTAGGCGACCGAGAGTCCCGCCGCACCCATCATCGGCAGGTCATTGGCGCCGTCGCCGACGGCGATCGCATGACTTGGATGGAGCGCGAGCTCAGCGCAGGTCTCGAGCAGCATCCTGCGCTTCTCGGCGCCGTCGCAGATGTCGCCCCACGGCTGCTCGACGAGGCGGCCGGTCAGGACGCCTCCTTCGATTCCTCGGCCGGTGAGCGCGCCGTCTTCGATCTCGAGCACGTTGCTGCGCGTGAAATCGATGCCGAGCCGGTCGCGGACGCGGTCGCTGAAGAAGGTGAAGCCGCCGGAGACGAGCAAGGTCTTCAGGCCCGCCGCCTTGCATGCCGCCACGAGGCGCTCGGCGCCGGGGTTCAGGCGCAGCCGCTCGTCGTAGACGCGCTCCAGCGATTCGACCGACACGCCGCGCAGCAGCGCGACGCGCCGGCGCAGGCTCTCCTTGTAGTCAGCGATCTCGCCGCGCATCGCCGCTTCGGTGATCGCTGCCACCTCGGCCTTCTTGCCGACGACGTCGGCGATCTCGTCGACGCATTCGATCGAGATCAGCGTCGAGTCCATGTCGAATGCGATCAGGCCGAAATCGGCGAGCTTCAGAGGCGCCACGAAGCCGCGCACGACGAGCCCGGGCGCGAACGCGATGCCGTCGTCGCGCTCCGGTGCGCTCATGCGGGCTCCAGCACCTTCGGCGCGCCGAGCGAGCGCAGGACGTCGCGCACCAGGCGGACCCGGTCGCGCACTTCGGCCGCGCCGCACTCGATGCGCAGCTTGTCGTTGCCGGCGAGCTTGACGTGGCGGTTCTTCTGCACCAGCTCGATGATGCGGATCGGCTCGATCGGCGGGTTCGGCGCGAACGTGATCGTCGTCACGCTGTCGCCGGCGTCGATCTTGGCGACCCCGTAGCTCTTGGCGAGGACGCGCAGGCGATGGACGTCGAAGAGCGCCTGCGCCTGCGGCGGAAGCTTGCCGAAGCGGTCGGTGATCTCCTCAAGCATGGCGTCGATCTGCTCGGCCTTGCTCGCGCTCGCGAGCCGCTTGTAGAGCGACAGGCGAATGTGGACGTCGCCGCAGTACGCGTCGGGCAGCAGCGCCGACGCGTGCAGGTTGATCTCGGTCACCGCCGAAAGCGGTGCGAGCAGGTCGGGCTCGCGGCCGTTCTTCAGCGACCGCACCGCCTCGGCGAGCATATCGTTGTAGAGCTGGAAGCCCACTTCCATCATGTTGCCGCTCTGGTTCTCGCCGAGCACCTCGCCCGCGCCGCGGATCTCGAGATCGTGCATCGCGAGATAGAAGCCCGAGCCGAGCTCTTCCATCTGCTGGATCGCCTCGAGGCGCTGCGCGGCCGCCTTCGAGAGGCCTTCGACGTCGGGGACCATGAGGTACGCGTAGGCCTGGTGGTGCGAGCGGCCGACCCGGCCGCGCAGCTGGTGCAGCTGGGCAAGGCCGAACTTGTCGGCGCGACTGATGACGATCGTGTTCGCGCTCGGCACGTCGATGCCGGTCTCGATGATCGTCGAGCAGAGCAGGACGTTGAAGCGCTGGGCGACGAAATCGCGCATCACCCGCTCGAGCTCGCGCTCGGGCATCTGGCCGTGCGCAACGGCGATCCGCGCCTCGGGGACGAGCGCCTGCAACGTCTCCCTCCGGTGCTCGATCGTCTGCACGTCGTTGTGCAGGAAGTAGACCTGGCCGCCGCGCTTGAGCTCGCGCAGCACCGCCTCGCGGATCGTGCTCGACCCTTCGGTGCGGACGAAGGTCTTGATCGCCAGCCGCCGCTCGGGCGCGGTCGCGATCACTGAGAGGTCGCGCAGCCCTTCGAGCGCCATGCCGAGCGTGCGCGGGATCGGCGTCGCCGTCAGCGTCAGCACGTCGACCTCGGCGCGCAGCGCCTTCATTTGCTCCTTGTGGCGG
>DASXXO010000191.1:0-2060 GCA_036503045.1 Caldimonas sp.
TTCGCCTCGTCGCACACCGGCTGGATCGAGCAGCGCGCAGCGTCGCTGATGGTGAGCAGCTCGAACAGGCCGGCGCGCCCGCGATAGCCGGTCATGCGGCATTCGAGACAGCCGACGGGCTGGTACGGCCGGACGCCGCCGTTCAGCCGCCACGGCTTCACCACCTCGTGCAGCGTCTCGCGCGTGACCTCGGGATCGGGCTTCTTGCACGCCGGGCAGAGCGTTCGGACGAGGCGCTGCGCGAGCACGCCGATCAGCGTCGAGCCGATCAGATACGGCGCGACGCCGAGGTCGTTGAGGCGCGTGATCGCCGACGCGGAGTCGTTGGTGTGCAGCGTCGAAAAGACGAGGTGGCCGGTGAGCGACGCCTGGATCGCCATGTCGGCGGTCTGCAGGTCGCGGATCTCACCGACCATGATGATGTCCGGGTCCTGGCGCATCAGCGAGCGCAGGCCCTCCGAGAAGTTCAGATCGATCTGCGTCTGCACCTGCGTCTGGTTGAACGCCGGCTGGATCATCTCGATCGGGTCCTCGATCGTGCAGACGTTGACCTCGTCGGTCGCGAGGCGCCGAAGCGTCGAGTAAAGCGTGGTCGTCTTGCCAGAGCCGGTCGGCCCGGTGACCAGGATGATCCCGTGCGGCTTGGCGACGAGCTCCTCCCAGCGCCTGCCGTCGTGGTTGCCGAAGCCGAGGCTCTCGAGCGTCTTGACGGTGGTGTCGGGGTCGAAGATCCGCATCACCATCTTCTCGCCGAACGCGGTCGGGAGGGTCGACAGGCGCATCTCGACCTCGTCGCCGGCGGGATTGCGAACCTTGATGCGGCCATCGAGCGGGCGGCGCTTCTCGACCACGTCCATGCGGCCGAGCACCTTGACCCGCGCGACCATCGCGCTCATCACGCCCGGCGGCAGCTGGTAGACGGTGTGCATCACTCCGTCGATGCGGAAGCGGATGACGCTCCTCTCGCGACGCGGCTCGAGATGGATGTCGGATGCGCGCTGGTCGAACGCGTACTGCCAGAGCCAGTCGACGACCTGGATCACGCCCGAGTCGTTGGCGTCGAGCTGCTTCGACGACTTGCCGAGCTCGACCAGCTGCTCGAAGTTGGCGAGCGCTGCCGACTCGCCCATCTTGGTCGCGTTGCGGACCGAGCGCGAGAGCGCGTAGAACTCGGTCGTGTAGCGCGCGATCTCGATCGGGTTGACGACGACGAGCTTGACCGAGCGCCGCGTGTGCGCCTCGATCTCCGCGACCCAGCCGGTGTCGAGCGGCTCGCAGGTCGCAATCGTCACTTCGGTGAGTCCGAAGGTGAGCGGCAGGGCATGACGCCGCTCGGCGTACTGGATCGACATCACGTCGGCGACGCGGCCGACGTCGACCTTGAGCGGATCGATCCGCATGTAGGGCAGCTTCGAGCGCTTCGCGAGCCACTCGGTGAGCGTCTCGGTGTCGAGCACCTTGCCGTCGCCGAGGCGGGTCAGGCCGGCGCTGCCGATCCGTACCAGCGGATGCTGGGCGCTGTTGCCGCCGGCGAAGCGCCGCGCGGTGCGCTCGACGTCTTCGAGGCTCACGATCTTGTCGTCGCGCAGCCACGCGAGCACGGTGCGCCAGGTGAGCTTGCCGTGCGTGACGACGTTGAGCGAGAGGTCGATCGCCTGCAGCGGCGCCGGCCGCGTGGTCGAGATCGAGCGCTCGAAAGCGCTCTCGAGCGTGCTGTCGCGCGTCAGGGTCGAAGCGCGGGCGCCGGCAACCTCGGGCTCGCGCCGCGCCGGCGTGACGCCGGCGGTTGCCGCGACCTTGCTGGGTTCCGGTTGCTCGCTTCTCGATTTCATGCGGAGATGGTGGGCGAAGGCCTAAGCAGCCGGGCCCGCGGCGGGGCGGAGCATGCGCAGCCATTTCCGGGCGGGCAGCTGCCAGCGAGTTTCGATGTTTTCGGCACGCCGGGCAAGCTCGTCACGGGCCGGTAGCGTGACTTGCTTCATCGCAAGGACGATCGTGTTGCCCTCTTTGGTCGGCTGCACCGTCCAAACAGCACGCTCGCCGAACGCGGCGGCGATCCG
>DASXXO010000192.1:0-4087 GCA_036503045.1 Caldimonas sp.
TCGCATTCATTGGGTTCTCCTGAGCGCTCCGGCCAAGGCCGGCAGGAGGAAATTGTCGACACTCAAGGGGCGTCGAACCGGGCTGCGCCGCACCTCACGCCTTCGCCCGACGCGGCCTCGGCACGATGTCCGACGCGGCGACGAACGTTCGGCGAATTCCGCGTTGCGTCGGGCTCACACCGCCGTGGCGGGTGCGAGCTGTGCCAGGCACGCGCGCTCGCGCAGCCCCGGGCTGACGCGATAGCGCTCGCCGCGGTAATGCGCGTCGAGGTGATCGAGCAGCGCCGCGACGGCGTTCGCGTCCCAGCGGGCGAGGAACTCGAACGGTCCTGCCGGATGGTTGACGCCGAGCTTCATCGCCAGGTCGGCGCCTTCGGGCGTGCAGACGCCCTGATGGACCGCGTCGGCGCCTTCGTTGACGAGCATCGCGACCGTGCGCGCGACGACGAGACCGGGCGCATCGCCGATCGGCTGCGGCTGCCAGCCGGCGATGCGCAGCCATTCGGCCGCTTGCTCGCGCCACGCCGACGATGCGCACGCCGCGAAGGCGAGCGCGAGCGCCGGGCCCGGTGCCCCGCCGGCCGGCGCGACCGCGAGGTCGAAGACCGCGAGGTCGCGCACGCCGCCTTCGGCGGCGAGATGGGTCGCGGCGCGACCGTCGGTGAGGCGCAGTTCGCCGACATCGGTCTGCAACCCGTTCCAGCGGCTTCCCCGATCGGCCTCGAAGCGGACCCCGGCCTGCTCCAGGCGCGCCGTCCAGCGGTCGACGGCGATGCCGCGGCCGTGCAACGCGACGAGAGCGCCCGGCGGAATCTCGGGCGCCGCGAACGGCGCGGCTGCCGGGGGCGGCGCAGCACCCTCTCCGTAGCGAAAGAAGCCCTGCCCCGACTTCCGCCCGAAGAGGCCGCCGTCGACCATCTCGCGCTGCACCAGCGACGGCACGTAGCGCTTGTCGCCGAAGTTGGCGTCGAACACCGACTGCGTGACGGCGAAGTTGGTGTCGTGCCCGATCAGGTCCATCAGTTCGCACGGCCCCATGCGAAAGCCGGCGCTGCGCAGGCAGGCGTCGATCGTCGCCGGCTCGGCGAGCCGCTCGTGCAGCAGCGCGAGCGCCTCGGCGTAATAGGGTCGGGCGATGCGGTTGACGATAAAGCCCGGCGTCGAGCGCGCGTGCACCGGCGTCTTGCCCCACGCCCGGCCGAGCTCGAAGATCGCGGTGGCGACGGCGGCGTCGGTCTGCAACCCGGAGACGACCTCGACCAGCTTCATCAGCGGCACCGGGTTGAAGAAGTGCATGCCGACCAGCCGGCCAGGACGCTTCAAACCGTTGGCGAGCGCGGTGATCGAGATCGATGACGTGTTCGAGGCGAGGATCGCGCGCTCGCCAATGACCGCCTCGAGCTGCCGGAACAGCGCGCGCTTGGCGTCGAGGTTCTCGACGATCGCTTCGACGACGACGCCGGCACCGGCCGCCCCCTCGAGCCGCGCGGCAGCGCCGATGCGCGCGGCGATCGCCTTCGCCTCGCCGGCGTCGAGCTTGCCCTTGGCGGCGAGCCCGTCGAGCGTCGCGGCGAGCTTCGCGCACGCCGTCGCTGCCGCGCCCTCGCGCGTGTCGTACAGCAGCACCGCGTGTCCCGCCTGCGCGGCGACCTGCGCGATGCCGGCGCCCATGATGCCGGCGCCGACGACGAAGACCGGCGTGTCGCTGCGAAGTTCGATGGTCATGGCGCGGATGCGCGCCGACGAACGGGCGGTCCCGTTCCTCTGCGCATGCGCCTGATTATCGCGATCGGTCGCGAATGGGGCCGATCGCGCGCCATCGCCGCTTCGGTGCGCCGCGCTCAGCGCGCCCCGGAGGTCTCGCCCGCGGGCGCCGCGGTCGGGGCGCCCTGACCGGTCGAGCCGGCGCCGGCCGCTGCCGAGCTGCCCGCACCGCTGCCGCCGGCGACGCTCGACGTGAGCGCCTGGCCGCCGCCCGCATCGGCGCCACGTACCTCGATCCTGCGGCTGCGCTCCTGCTGGGCGTGCTTCGGAATGCGGATCTCGAGCACGCCTTCACGCACGGTGGCGTTCACTTCGTCCGGGTTGGGCGCGAACGGCAGCTGGATGCTGCGCTGGAACCTGCCATGGCTGCGCTCCATGACGTGGAAGTTCTGCTCGTTGCGCTCGTGCTCGCTCTTGCGCTCGCCGCTGATCGTCAGCACGTCGCCCTCGACGCGGATGTCGAGGTCCGACGGCCGCACGCCGGGCAGATCGGCGTGCAGGCGGAGCTCGCCCTGGGCATCCTGCAGGTCGATGCGCGGCGCGGTCATCGCCGCACCGGCGCGGGCGCTCCCGCTCACGCCACTGGAGCTGCTGAACACGTCCTCGAAGACGCGGTCGATCTCGCGCTGCAGCTGATAGAGCGGATCGGACATCCAGTTGCGCGAAGTCGAATAGGGGACAAGAAAACGGGAAGCCATGGCTCATCTCCCGAGAGGTGTTGAGGATGCGAGCCGGCATCTCCCGTGCCCGTCCCAGCGGCCGTCGCAGCCAGCGCAACGCGCTCGCAGGCCGCGCGGCGGGAACGCCTGGTCAGGCTCTCAGCTCGCGGCTTCGGGTGACACGACGACCGGCGCCGGCTCGAGTGCGACGCGCAGAGCGTCGTCGACGTTCTCGAGCCATTCGATCCTGACCTGCTCGCGCGCGTCGGCGGGGATGTCCTCAAGGTCGCGGCGGTTGCGCGCCGGCAGCATCACGGTCGTGATGCCGGCGCGCAGCGCGGCGAGCACCTTTTCCTTGACCCCGCCGATCGGCAGCACGAGGCCGCGCAGGCTGATCTCGCCGGTCATCGCGACGTCGCTCTTCACCGGGCGATGGCTGAGGAGCGAGGTCAGCGCGACGAACATCGCCACTCCGGCGCTCGGCCCGTCCTTCGGGGTCGCGCCGGCGGGAACGTGGACATGGATGTCGGCCTTGTCGAGGCCCTCCGCCGAGACGTCGAGCAGCGCGGCGCGCGCCTTGACGAGCGACAGCGCCGCCTGGGCGCTTTCCTTCATCACGTCGCCGAGCTGGCCGGTGAGGATGAGGCGCCCGCTGCCCGGCGTGCGCGCCGCCTCGATGAACAGGATGTCGCCGCCGACCGGCGTCCAGGCGAGCCCGGTCGCGACGCCCGGGATTCCGGTGCGCATCGCGACCTCGGCCTCGAAGCGCTTCGGGCCGAGGATCTCGTGCAGGTCGGCCGCCGTGATCGTCATCCGCGTGAGGCTTCCTTCGGCGATGCGCACGGCGACGTGGCGGCAGACGCTGCCGATCTCGCGCTCGAGGTTGCGCACGCCCGCCTCGCGCGTGTAGTCGCCGATGATCGCCTCGAGCGCGTCGTCGGTGATCTCGCACTGCGCGGCAGTGATGCCGGTCGCCGCGAGCTGGCGCGGCCCGAGGTAGCGACGCGCGATCTGGAGCTTCTCCTCGGCCGTGTAGCCGGGCAGCTGGATCACCTCCATGCGGTCGCGCAGCGGCCCGGGGATGGTGTCGAGCACGTTTGCGGTGCAGACGAACATCACCTTCGAGAGGTCGTACGGCACCGCGAGGTAGGTGTCGCGAAAGGTCGAGTTCTGCTCCGGGTCGAGCACCTCGAGCAGCGCCGACGAGGGATCGCCGTGGAAGCCGCCGGCGCCGAGCTTGTCGACCTCGTCGAGCATCATCACGCAGTGGCGGGTGCCGACCTTGCGCAGGTTCTGGATGATGTTGCCCGGCAGCGCGCCGATGTAGGTGCGCCGGTGGCCGCGGATCTCGGCCTCGTCGTGCACGCCGCCGAGGCTGGCGCGCGCGAACTTGCGCCCGGTCGCCTTGGCGATGCTCTGGCCGAGCGAGGTCTTGCCGACGCCGGGCGGCCCGACGAAGCAGAGGATCGGACTGCGTCCCGACGGGTTGAGCTTGTGCACCGCCAGGTACTCGAGGATCCGGCGCTTGATCTTGTCGAGGCCGAAGTGGTCTTCGTCGAGGATGCGGCGCGCCTCGGCGATGTCGATCGGCGGCTCCTCGGGCAAGGCCCAGGGCAATTCGATCAGCCAGTCGAGGTAGGTGCGCACCATGCCGTATTCGGCCG
>DASXXO010000193.1:0-3812 GCA_036503045.1 Caldimonas sp.
CAGGCCGTTCGCGTTCTCTGATTCCTAGATTTATCGGGCGTAGAGAGGCAGAACTCGCTCGAATTGGGAACGGATGGGACGTTCTCGGACGGTCGATTGGCGGAGACGGTGAGATTCGAACTCACGGAGGAGTTGCCCCCTCGGCAGTTTTCAAGACTGCTGCCTTAGACCACTCGGCCACGTCTCCGGTCGCGCGATCTTCGCACGATGGGGGCGAGGCCCGGCGCTCATCCCGGCGACGGCCGTCTTCCTCCTAGAAGGTCGCGGCGAGCGTCAACCGGAAGCTCCGCGGCTCGACCGGGTGGAAGTGGATGTCGTCGACGCCCCCGGCCGGCTCGCCCTTGAGGCGCGAGGCATAGAAGTAGTCGATGTCGCTCGCCTGGCGGTCAAATAGGTTGAAGACCTCGAGCGCCACCTTCGCGTTAGACGTGACCTTGTAGCCGAGGCGCAGGTAGGCGAGCGTGGTCGGCTGCGAGCGCTGCGAGTTGTCCTCGATCAGCGGCCGCGGCCCGAAGTAGCGCAGCTGGAAGTGGCCGAACCACGGGCCGCGGTCGATCACGCTGACGCCGAACGAGACGACCTTGTCGACCGAGCCCGGGATGTAGCGGCCCGGCGTGTCGGGATCGTCCGTGGTGAAGCGCGCGTGCGACGCCGCGAAGTCGAGATCGAACAGTAGCCACGGCGCGGCGATGTAGTGGTTGTTGAACTCGATGCCGTAGCGCTTGCTCGGCCGGCTCGCCTCGGTGTCACCGGCGTCGCCAGAAAAGACGAGCTCGGAGCCGAGCTCGAGCTGCCAGAGGGCGAGCGAGCTCTGTAGGCCGGGGATGGCCTCGGTGCGCAGGCCGAGCTCGCTGCCTTTCGAGCGAACCAGCAGCGGCGACGGCGTCGCGATCGCGTTCGGATCGGTCGGGTCGGCGGCGAACTCCTTCGGCTTGACCCGCTCGGTCGCGCCGCGCGCGTCGTTGCTGTGATAGCCCCAGCCGTAGTTGACGAAGGTCTCGGTCTTCCGCCACGGGCCGAAGATCAGCGAGAGTTTGGGCGAGACCAGGGTCGCATGGGCGTTGCCGGTGTTCTCCGGGATCGAACTCGCGACGTCGACATCGAAGCGATCCGCGCGCACGCCGGCGACGCTGCGCAGCCAGCTCGTCCACTCGAGCTGGTTGTCGGCGTAGACCCCGACGCTGGTCTCGCGCACTCGGCTTTCCTGCGTCGTCGAGACGAACTGGCGCGCGACCGTGCTGTAGAGACCGACCGGGTCGAGCCGGTCATGGCGCAGCTGCAGTCCGAGCGTGGTTGTCGAGTCGTGGCCACCGAGCTTCATGTTCCAGGCCCGGCTCGCATCCAGGCCGAAGACCTTGCGCTGCTCGGCTTGATGGAACTGGTCGCCGTCGGTCCCGGACGGATCGAGATCGATCGGATGCTCGAGGAAGAAGGTGAAGTTGGAGTAGAGGTCCAGCTTCGACTTGATCGCGTAGGCATTGAGGCGGAACTCGCCGTTGTCGAGGCGATGGGCGGTCTGCAACGACAGGCTGTAGCGCTCGGTGTTGCCGCCATCGCTCGGATCGAGCGCGCCGAAGCGATCAATCAGCCCCGAGTCGACGGCGCGGCGCGGGATCTGGTCGGTCGCGTTCCAGCCGGCCGAATAGCCCATCGCGGTGACCGTGGAGCGATGGCCTTCGCCGCCGAAGCCGTAGCGCAACAGGCCGTTCAGATGGTGGAATTTGTCCGGGTTGTCCCACGGACCGTTGTTGTGAGCGGCCTCGAGCGCGTACAGCAGATTGCCGTTGCCGACCGCATTCGAGTTGGCGACGAGGGCGCGCGCGTAGCGTTCCTCGCCCAGCGTGAAAGAGGCGATCCCGCGCGGCAAGACGTCGAAGAGATCGATGCGGGCCGATCCGGCCGAGGCGAAGTCGCTCTCTTCGGCGTAGTACGGACCCTTGCGGTAGCGCAGGCGATCGACCAGCTCGGGAATCAGCCAGTTGAGGTCGCTGTAGCCCTGGCCATGCGCGTGCGTCGGCATGTTGACCGGCATGCCGTCGACGTAGGTCGCGAAGTCGGTGCCGTGGTCGAGGTTGAAGCCGCGCAGGAAATACTGGTTCGCCTTCCCTTCGCCGCTGTGCTGGGTGACGATCACGCCGGGGACGAACTCGAGAACTTCGGCCGGGCGAAGCGTCGGCCGGCTCTCGAGCAGCTTCGAGGTGACGGTACCGGCGCTCGCCGCGTCGCTGGTTCCGACCGCGTTGAGGTAAGTGCCGTTGACCTGCACCGGCGCGAGCTCCTGGGCCGCTGCGGCCACGGTGTCGCCGGCCTCTGCGGCTGACGCGAGGGCGGCGAGCGATGCCGTCGCGGCTGCGAGCGTGCGCGCGATGCGGCGCGCGGAAAGCCCCGGGTGATCCATGACGTCCCTCGATGAGCAAGGCGCACGACGTCGCCGGCGGCGACGCGTGCTGCTGCGGCAGCGATCAGGCGCGCCGGGGCGGGCGCTCGAAGGGATCGGGAGGCCGGGCCTGCGGCACCCACGCCGATGCCGAGGGATGCGGCTCGCTCACGGCCGGCGGTGCCCAAGCTGGCGCGCTCGGCACGACCGCGATGCAAGCGGCGAGCGTGGCGCCGGCCAGTCCTGCATCCGGGTCGTCTGCCAGGCCGGCGTCACCGACGAAGACGGTGCTCGCATCGCCATGTGCGTGGTGGTGGCGCAGGGCGACGCCGCTGGCATGCGAATGGCCATGGCGGCGGCCAGCGTCGTCGACGGCAGCGATGCGCGGCGGGCTGCGCCGCAGGTCGTCGAGGACCACGAGCGCGGCGGGCGCGCGATGCGTGTGCAGCGGGCCGAGGGTCGCGAAGATGCCGGCGGCGAAGGCCTGCAGCGCGATCAGCATTGCCAGCGCCGCGGAAAGCGGTCGGACAAGCGCCGCGCACAACGGGCGGACGCGCATTGAATGCACGCGGCGGATCTGGCTCACCCGTCCATTTACGACGATGACCGTCCGGTGGATGCGCCTCGTCCCTTCCGCGGGGCGCCGTCGCAGCCGACCTGGACGATCTCGCGCGCGGCACCGTCGATCCGCGCCGCGGTCAGTTTGCCGCCCCAGACGCAGCCGGTGTCGATGCAGAGCAGGTCGTCGCGGTCGACCAGGCCGAGCGACGACCAGTGGCCGAACGCAATCGGCACGCCGGCGGTGCGCCGTCCGGGGACGTCGAACCACGGATGAAATCCCGCGGGCGCCGCGTCGGCGCCGTCCTTGGCGGTGAACTCGAGCGTGCCGTCGTCGGCGACGAAGCGCGTCCGGGTGAGCGTGTTGAGGGTGAAGCGCAAGCGCGCGTCGCCGGCGAGCGAGTCGCTCCAGCGCATCGGCTCGTTGCCGAACATCGCGCTCAGGAACTCGCGCGGCTCGCGCTCGCGCAGCGCCGTCTCGAGTGCAACGGCGAGCGCAAGCGCGGTTGCGAGGTCCCACTGCGGGACGACGCCGGCGTGCACCATCAGCCAGCCGTGCTCGAAGATCGCCATGCGACGATGGCGCAGCCAGTCGAGCCAGGCCTCGCGGTCGGGCGCGTCGAGGATCTCGTCGAGCGTGTCGCTGCGGTGGCGCGGGCGCACTCCCGCGGCGACCGCGAGCAGGTGCCAGTCGTGGTTGCCGAGCACGCACGTCGCCGCCGCGCCGAGGTCGCGCAGCCGGCGCAGCGCGGCCAGCGACGCCGGTCCGCGGTTGACCAGGTCGCCGAGCACGTAGAGCCGATCGCGCGACGGCGAAAAGCCGATCGCGGCGAGCAGGCGCTCGAACGCGTCGGCGCAGCCCTGGAGGTCGCCGACG
>DASXXO010000194.1:0-4568 GCA_036503045.1 Caldimonas sp.
CTTGTCCATCAGCCGGTCGATCGACGGGCTGATGGACAAGGCGCTCGAGGCCGAGCTGCAGGAGCGCATCGATCGCACTCTCGCCCGGTTCGCCCGGGACTCGGTGCGCTTCGACGACCTGGTGAGCCGCCGCGCCGGCAGCCGCCATTTCCTCGACATGCACATGCACGTCCCGGCGAGCTGGACGCTCGGGCAAGCGGCTGCGCTGCGCGGCGAAGTCGAGCAGGCCTTGATGAGCGAGGTCGCCGGCCTGCGCGCATCGATCCAGCTCTTGCCCTGGAACGTCGAGGCGCGCTTCAACGCCGTGCAGGACGCGCCGTGATCGCGCTCGTGCAGCGCGTCTGCGAAGCGAAGGTGGCCGTCCAGGGGCGGGTCATCGGGGCGATCGGGCGCGGCGCGCTGGTATTCGTCTGCGCCGAGCCGAACGACGACGACGCGCTCGCCGACCGCCTGGTCGCCAAGGTGCTCGCGCTGCGCATCTTCGCCGACGCGAACGGCAGGATGAACCTCGATCTCGCGACGGTCGCCGGTGGCCTGCTCCTCGTCAGCCAGTTCACCCTCGCAGCCGATACCTCGCGCGGAAACCGGCCCGGCTTCTCGGGCGCAGCCGACCCGGTGCGCGGGCGTGCGCTCTACGAACGCGTCGTCGCGACGGCGCGCCGGCTGCACGGCGACGTCGCCTGCGGCGCGTTCGGCGCGGATATGCAGGTGAGCCTGGTCAACGACGGGCCTGTCACGATTCCGATCACGCTGCGCGCCTGATGCGGCGCCGGTTCAGTCAGCGTACTGACCGGCCGCCCCGATGATCGGCACGCACTTCGACGATCTCGCCTGCGGCGAACGTCTGGTGCTCGGGACTGCTCCACCTGCGCGTCACCGATGATCACGGCGCCGAGCGCTTCCTCGCGCTTGACGAAGTCGGCGTCCTTCGATCCGTCGAGAAATGACCGACAAGCTCACCGCCGCCCTTCGCGCAGCGCTCATTCGCCGCCGCGCCCCTACCCCGGCGGACGCCGGTCCTCGATCACCTTGCCGTCGTCCGGCAAGGCGCCGGGCGCGACCAACGCGACCTCGCCGCGCAGCTTCGTGACCTCGCGGATCGTCTGCGCGACGCGCTCGGCGAGGCCTTCGACGTCGCCCCGCGTTTCGCCGTGCAGCGTCATGCGGTCGTCCGCCATCGCGCCTTCGACGACGAGACGGGCGCGGGCGAGCTCCGGATGGCGGCGTAGGATCTCCGCGACCTGCGACGGATGGACGAACATGCCGCGCACCTTGGTTGACTGGTCGGCGCGTCCGAGCCAGCCCCGGATGCGCCGATTCGTGCGCCCGGTCGGGCACGTTCCGGCAAGCGCCGCCGAGAGGTCGCCGGTGGCGTAGCGGATCAGCGGGTAGTCGGGGTTCAGCGTCGTCACGACGATTTCGCCGACCTCGCCCTCGGCGACGGGGTCGTCGGTGCCGGGCCGGACGATCTCGACGACGACGCCTTCGTCGACGACCCAGCCGTCGCGCGCGGCGGTCTCGTAGGCGACCAGGCCGAGGTCGGCCGTGCCGTAGGTCTGGAACGCTTCGATGCCGCGCGCGCCGAGCCAGTCGCAGAGCGCTGCCGGCACCGCTTCGCCGCTGAGCGTTGCCTTGCGCAACGACGGCAGCGCGATCCCGGCCGCGTCGGCCTTCTCGAGCAGGAGGCGGAGAAAGCTCGGCGTTCCCGCGTAAGCGCTCGGTCGGAGCACGACCATCGCCTGCAACTGCAGCTCCGTCTGGCCCGTGCCGCCGGGAAAGACGGTGCAGCCGATCGCATGCGCGCCGCTTTCCATCATCGAGCCGGCCGGCGTGAGGTGATAGCTGAAGCTGTTGTGCACCAGGTCGCCGGCGCGAAAGCCGGCCGCGAAGAGGGCCCGCCCCATGCGCCAGTAGTCGGAGCGCGCGGTCTCGGGTTCGCGGATCGGTCCGGGCGAGACGAAGACGCGCGTCGCGCGCTCGGCTGCGGGACGCGACGCTCCCCAGCCGACCGTCGCGAAGCCGCCGAATGCGTCGCCGGCAGCGGCGCTGTTCTGGCCCGCGAGCAGGTCGGCCTTGCGCAGCACGGGGAGCGCGGCGAGCGCTGCGCGCGACGTCACGGCGCGCGGATCGACGCCGCGCAAGCGCTGAGCGAACGCCGGTGCACGTGCCATCGCGTGTGCGACCTGTTCCGCCAAGGCGCGCGCGAGCGCGGCTTCGCGCTCGTCGGGCGCGCGTGTCTCGAGCGCGTCGAAGTGCTCGCGCGATGGTTCGGCTACGGGCATGGGGGTGTACCGCTAGTCGTCGTCGAAATGGCGCGCGCGCAGCTTCGCTTCGTCGACGAACTTCCGCTGCTCGGCGGGAGTCGCGAGCGGGAAGCGATCGAAGCCGGCGCCGCCCGGCTTCTTCATGTCTGCGTGGACCGCGCCGCCTTCCACGTGGAAATGGATGAACGCATCGCGGCGGGCGTGGAAGACCCCTGGCTGCATCTCCTTCAACCCCTTGATCTCGCGCAGCTGGCGCAGCACCGGCAGCAGCGGGCGCAGCGCTTCGGCATCGGCACGGGCCATGCGATCGCTCCTCTCAGGCGAGCCAGCGCTTGCGACGCCGATAGCTCTTGGTCGTGCGGTAGCTCTTGCGCTCCGCACCCGCGCCGCCGGTACCGAGGTAGAACTCGCGCACGTCCTCGTTCTCGCGCAGGGTCGCCGCCGCGCCGTCCATGACGATGCGGCCGGTCTCGAGGATGTAGCCGTAGTCCGCGTAGCGTAGCGCCATGCCCGTGTTCTGCTCGGCGAGCAGGAAGGTCACGCCTTCTTTCTGGTTCAGGTCGCGGACGATCTCGAACACTTCCTCGACGACCTGGGGGGCGAGCCCCATCGAAGGCTCGTCGAGCAGCACCATCTTCGGGTTCGCCATCAAGGCACGGCCGATCGCGCACATCTGCTGCTCGCCTCCCGACGTGTACGCCGCCTGCGCCGCGCGACGTTCCTTCAGGCGCGGGAAGTAGCTGTAGACCTTGTCGCGGGTCGCGGCGATCGCCGCCGAGCCGTCACGGCGGGTGTACGCGCCCGCGAGCAGGTTCTCCTCGATCGTCAAGTGCGCGAAGCAGCGCCGGCCTTCCATCACCTGCACCACGCCGCGCTCGACGATCGCCGCGGTGCCGAGCTTCTCGATGCGCTCGCCGCGCAGCTCGATCGACCCCTTGGTCACCGCGCCGCGCTCGCCTTCGAGCAGATTGCTCACCGCGCGCAGCGTGGTCGTCTTGCCAGCGCCGTTGCCGCCCATGAGCGCGACGATCCTGCCCTCGGGAACCTGCAGCGACACGCCCTTGAGCACCAGGATCACGTGGTTGTAGATGACCTCGATGCCGTTGACGTCGAGCAGGATCGGTGCACGCGCCGGCGCGGCCGCTGCCGCCCCCGGCGCCACGTCCACCGTCGCAGAGTGGGCCATCAGGCCTCGCAATCCGCAGCGCTGCGGCGGTCCAGCTTCTTCTCGTTGGCGTACTTGTTGGCCGACGCCTTGACCATCGGCCTGATGATCGAGTCGTCCGCCTGGTACCAGTCGGACGTGAAATTCCACTTCGAGCCGTCCCAGGTCTGGATGCGCGCCCACGCCGAGCCCATGTGGTCGGCACACGAGGTGCTGACCGGCCGCATCACGCCGGCAAAGCCGAGGCTGTCGAGCCTCTTCTGGTCGAGCGCGAGGTTCTCGAGCCCCCAGCGCACCTGCTCGCCGGTCATGACCTTGCCCTTGCCGAAGCGCTCTTGCGCGCGCTTGACGCCCTCGACGCCGAGCATCGCCGACAGCACGCCGCGCATGTACAGCACCTGCCCGACCTGCTCCTTCGGCCCGGTCCCCTGGCCCTTGTCGTAGAGCTTCGCCAGGATTTCCTTGGTCACCGCCGCGTTCGGCTCGGCGCCGTGCTGCATCGCGAGCGCGTGGTAGCCCTTGGCGCCCTCGCCGACGTCCTTCACGTCGGGCTCGGCGCCGGCCCACCAGACGCCGTACATCTTGTCGCGCGGATAGCCGGTCGCGACCGCCTCCTTGAGCGCGGTCGAATTCATCACTCCCCAGCCCCACAGGAAGACGTAGTCCGGGCGGCTCTGCCGGATCTGCAGCCAGGTCGACTTCTGCTCGACGCCGGGTGCCGCGACCGGCAGCAGCTGCAGCTCGAAGCCGTACATCTTCGAGAGCTCCTGGAGCATCGGGATCGGCTCCTTGCCGTAGGGGCTGTCGTGGTACACCAGCGCGATCTTGTTGCCCTTGAGCTTGCCGAAGCCGCCCTCGATCTTGGCCAGGTGCTCGATCAGGATGTCGGCTGCGACCCAGTACGTTCCCAGGAGCGGGAAGTTCCACTTGAACACGTTGCCGTCGGCGCTGTCGGCGCGGCCGTAGCCCGACGTGATGAGCGGGATCTTGTCGCCCGGCGCCTTCTCGGTGAGGGCGAACGTGATGCCCGTGGACAGCGGCTGGAACACGGTCGCGCCGCCGTTCTTGCCCTTCAGCCGCTCGTAGCACTCCACGCCCTTGTCGGTCGCGTAGCCGGTCTCGCACTCCTCGTAGGCGAT
>DASXXO010000195.1:0-7407 GCA_036503045.1 Caldimonas sp.
ATTTTTCGGTTCAAAAAAGCGGGTAATCCCTGATTAACTTCGCTCCTCTGTATCCAACAATGCAGCCCGAACCCCATCGGAGACCCAACATGACCTTGCGCACCGCCGCCCCGTTCCGCGCCGACCACGTCGGCAGCTTCCTGCGCCCGAAACGCCTGCTCGAGGCGCGCGATCGAAAAGCGCGCGGCGAGATCACCGCGGGGCAGCTGCGCGCCGCCGAGGACGACGCGATCGCCGAGATCGTCAGATTCCAGGAGGACGTCGGCCTGAAGAGCGTCACCGACGGCGAGTTCCGCCGCACCTACTTCCACATCGACTTCCTCGAGCAGCTGGGCGGCGTCAAGACCGACATCCCGGTGACGATCAGGAAACCCGACGGCAGCGAGGAGCTCGCGCCGCCGGTGATGCGCGTGATCGACAAGGTGCGCCACGTGAAGGACATCCAGCGTGCCGACTTCGAGTACCTGAAGTCCAAGGTCGCTCCCGGCCGCACGCCGAAGGTGACGATCCCGTCGCCGACCATGCTGCATTTCCGCGGCGGCCGCGCCGGCATCAGCCGCGAGCACTATCCCGAGCTCGAGCCGTTCTACCAGGACGTCGCCGATGCCTACGGCGCGGAGCTCCGCTCGCTCGCCGGCGCCGGCTGTACCTACGTGCAGATGGACGACACCAACCTCGCCTATCTCTGCGACGACAAGATGCGCGAGGCGGCACGGTCGCGCGGCGACGATCCCGACGAACTGCCGCACCGCTACGCGTCGTTCATCAACCGCGTCGTCGCGCAGAAGCCCGAGGGCATGACGCTCGCGGTGCACCTGTGCCGCGGCAACTTCAAGAGCACGTGGGCGGCGCAGGGCGGCTACGAGCCGGTCGCCGAGGCGCTGCTCTCCGAGATGGACGTCGACGGCTACTTCCTCGAGTACGACGACGCCCGCTCGGGCGACTTCAAGCCGCTGCGCTTCCTGCCGAAGGGCAAGACCGTCGTCCTCGGCCTGGTCACGACCAAGCTCAGCCAGCTCGAGTCGAAGGACGCGCTCAGGCGCCGCATCGACGAGGCTTCGAAGTACGCGCCGCTCGAGCAGCTCTGCCTCTCGCCGCAGTGCGGCTTCTCGAGCACGGTGCACGGCAACGACATCGCTGTCGAGGCGCAGCGCGCCAAGCTGCGCCTGATCGTCGAGACCGCCGACGAGGTCTGGGGCGGCCACTGAGCCGCCGACGCGTCACGGCTTCGCCGGACGTGCCCCGTAGACCTTGCGCAGAAGCTCGATCAGGAGCGCGCGCTCGGCCTGCGAGAGGACGGCAAGCGCGGGCTCTTCCATCGTCGCGGTGATCTTGCGCGCCTTGTCGACCAGCGCGCGCCCTGCGGCCGTGAGATGGATGTGCTGGGCGCGCCGATCGCGCGTGCCGCGCACGCGGCTGACCCAGCCGCGCGCGACCATCCGGTCGATCGTCACCGCCATGTTGGGCGGCGAGATGTCGAGCGCGGCCCCGAGGCGCTTCTGGTTGATCTCGGGGTTATGCGCGACCAGCATCAGGATCGAGTACTCGGCGATCTTCAGGCCGAGCGGCTCCATGTGATGCATGAACACCTTGCGCATCTCGATCGCCGCACGCGACGCGGCGTAGCCGACGAGGTGGGCGAGCCCGGAGTCGTCGACGCCGGCGTGGCGGAGGGTCATCGCTTGCGTGCCGCGCCGAGGTAGGTCTCGATCACGCGCGGGTCGCGCGCGAGCTCGGCGGCCGGGCCTTCCAGCGCGATCTCGCCCATCTCGAGCACGTAGCCGTAGTCGGCGACCTCGAGCGCTGCGCGCGCGTTCTGCTCGACGAGCAGGATGGTCACGCCGGTCGCGCGCAGCGCCGCGATCGTCGAGAAGATGGCGCGGACGACGAGCGGCGCGAGGCCGAGGCTCGGCTCGTCGAGCAGCAGCAGCCGGGGCTTGCTCATCAGCGCGCGACCGAGCGCGAGCATCTGCCGCTCGCCTCCCGAGAGCGTGCCGGCGAGCTGCGTGCGCCGCTCCTGCAGGCGCGGGAAGAGCGCGAATACGTCGGCGCGCGCCTGGGCGCTGTCCTTCCTGCCGAGACGGAACTGCCGGTACGCCCCGAGCAGCAGGTTGTCCTCGACCGACATGGTCGCGAACAGGGCGCGCGTCTCGGGCACGAGCGCCATGCCGAGCATGACGCGCTCCTCGAGCGAGCGCAGGCCGATCGGCGCACCGTCGTACTCGACGACGCCGCGCGCCGGGAGCGCCGCCATCAACGCATTGAGCAGCGTCGACTTGCCGGCGCCGTTCGGGCCGATGACCGTGATCACCTTGCCGGCGCGCGCGGTGATGGTCAGGCCGTGCAGGACCTCGGCACGGCCGTAGCCGGCGTGCAGGTCTCTGACGTTGAGCAGCAGCTCAGCCATGGTTGGGTCGCCTGCGAGGGGTCCTGCGCTGTGCAGACATTCGCCTATGCCTATTCAATGCTCAGTACCGAGGTACGCCGCGCGAACCGCAGGGGACGCCTGGACTTCTTCAGGAGTCCCGTCGATCAGTTTGGTGCCGAACTCCATGACGACGACGCGGTCGACGAGGCCCATGACGAGGTCCATGTCGTGCTCGACGAGCAGGATCGACAGCCCCTCGTCGCGCAGCTGGCGCAGTACGCCGGCGAGTCCGTCCTTCTCCTTCAGACGCAGCCCCGCCGCTGGCTCGTCGAGCAGGAGCAGGATGGGATCGGCGGCGAGCGCGCGCGCGATCTCCATCAGCCGCTGCTGGCCGAGCGCCAGGTTGCCGGCCTGCTCGTGCAACAGCTCGGCCATGCCGATCCGCTGCAGCTGGCGCTCGGCCTCGCGCATCAGGCGGCGCTCCTCGGCGCGGTCGATGCGCAGCATCGCCGCCGGCACGCCGTGGCGGCCGCGCAGGTGCGCACCGAGGGCGACGTTCTCGAGCACGGTCATGCCGGCGATCATCTTGACGTGCTGGAAAGTGCGCGCGACGCCGAGGCGCGCGATCTCGCGCGACGGCAGCGAGTCGATGCGCCGGCCGAGGAGGACGATCTCGCCGCGCGTCGCCGGCAACACGCCGGTGACGAGGTTGAAGGTCGTTGACTTGCCGGCGCCGTTCGGGCCGATCAGGCCGAGGATCTCGCCGGCGCGCACCTGGAAGCCGACGTCGTTGACCGCGACCAGGCCGCCGAATTCCTTGCGCGCGCCGCGCACGTCGAGGACGGTCTCGCCGTGCGGCGGCCGCGCGCGCGCAGGCAACGGCTCCGCACCTTGCCAGTCGACCTTGCGCCGCACGCGCGGCAGCGCGGCGTCGACGAACGCCCAGATGCCGTCGCGCGCGTACTGCAGCATCAGCACGAGCAAGAGGCCGAAGACGATGATCTCGTAGTTGCCGCTCGTTCCCATCAGCCTGGGCAGCCAGACCTGGAGCTGGTCCTTCAGGATCTGGACGACGCCGGCGCCGACGAGCGCGCCCCACACGTAGCCGACGCCGCCGAGCACCGCCATGAAGAGATACTCGATCCCCATGTTGAGGCCGAATGGGGACGGGTTCACGGTGCGCTGGAAGTGGGCGAAGAGCCAACCCGAGACGCTCGCCAGCAGCGCGGCGAGGACGAACGCCGTGACCTTGACGCGGAAGGTGTCGACGCCCATCGCCTCGGCCATCGTCGTTCCACCCTTGACCGCGCGCAGCGCGCGGCCGGCGCGCGAGTCGAGCAGGTGCGTGACGGCGATCGCCGCCAGCACGACGATCGTCCACACCAGGTAAAAGAACGTGCGCCCGGTGTTGAGCGTGGTGCCGAAGAAGCTCAGCGCCGGAACGCCGAGCAGGCCGTCGTACTTGCCGAGGAACTCGAGGTTGCCGAGCAGGTAGAACAGCGACAGCCCCCAGGCGATCGTCGCCAGGGGCAGGAAGTGGCCCGACATGCGCAGCGTCACCCATGCGAGGACGAGCGCCGCGACGGCCGTGAACGCGAGGCCGATCCAGATCGTGAGCCACGGCGAGACGCCGTGGCTGAGCGTCAAGTATGCGGCGGTGTAGGCGCCGAGGCCGACGAACGCCGCCTGGCCGAACGACGTCAGCCCGGCGACGCCGGTGAGCAGCACCAGGCCGATGACGACCAGCGTGTAGAGGCCGATGTAGTTCGCCTGCGTGATCCAGAACTCGGGCACCGGCGCGAGCGGCAGCAGCGCGAGCAGGAGCGCGAACGCGGCGAGTGCGACCCGGCGGGGAGTCATCCCTCTTCCTCGTCGTCGTGGCCGTGCTGGAACGACCGCCAGAGCAGCACCGGAATGATGAAGGTGAACACGATCACCTCCTTGAACGCGCTGGCGTAGAACGAGCTGAAGCTCTCGAGCACGCCGACCATCAGCGCGCCGAGCGCCGCCGCCGGATAGCTCGCGAGGCCGCCGAAGATCGCGGCAACGAAGCCCTTCAGGCCGATCAGGAAGCCCGAGTCATAGAAGATCGTCGTCGTCGGGCCGATGAGCAGGCCCGAGAGCGCACCGATGAACGCGGCGAGGCCGAAGCTGAGCTTGCCGGCGCCCGAGGTCGAGATCCCCATCAGGCGGGCGCCGAGCCGGTTGACGGCGGTGGCGCGCAGCGCCTTGCCGTGCAAGGTTCGGCCGAAGAAGAGCCACAGGCCGACGATCAGCGCAATCGAGGCGACGAAGATGAAGATCGTCTGGCCCGTGATCGCGAGCGGCCCGGCGGCAAAACGCGCGTCCCAGAAGCTCGGGTTGCGGAATCCCTCGGCACCGAAGAAGACGAGGCCGAGGCCGGTGAGCGCGAAATGGACGCCGACCGAGACGATCAGCAGCACGAGCACGGTGGCGTCGGCGAGGCGCTGGTAGGCGAGGCGGTAGACGAGCGGTCCGAGCAGCGTGACGATCGCGAGCGTGAGCGCGCTCTGCACGAGCAGGTGCAGCTTCAGCGGCGCCGCCCACCAGGTCAGCGCGGCGACGAGCACCGGCGCGGCGAGGGTACGCAGCAAGCGCTTGCCGATGGTCGCGTGCGCCAGGCCGCGCCGCAGCGCGTCCACCACGTCGAGCACGGCCGCGACCGCCGCCAGGCCGAGCAGCAGCCAGATCGTCCCCGGCACCTTGCCGAGCTGCAGCAGCGCGAGCGTGAGTGCGCCGAAGGCGACGAACTCGCCCTGCGGGATGAAGATGACACGCGTGACCGCGAAGACGAGGACGATCGCGAGCGCCAGCAAGGCATAGACCGCGCCGCTGGTGACGCCGTCGAGTAGCAGGATGGCGGCGATCGAGACGTCCACGCGGGCGCGCTCGGCTCAGCCGCCGGAAACCGGCGCCGGTTTCAATGGACGACTTGCCAGTCGCCGTTGACGACCTTGAGCAGGACGCCGGTCTCGGGCGTGTAGCCGAAGTGATCGGTCGGCGTCCACTGCAGCACGCCCTGCGAGACAGGCGTGCGGCCCATCGTCTCGAACGCGTCCTTCAGCGCGGCACGAAACTCCGCCGTTCCCGGCTTGGCCTTCTTCAGCGCGATCGGCACCGCCTTCTGCAGGACGATGACGACGTCGAACGCGTGCGCAGCGAACTGGTTCGCCGAGCCCTTGCCGTAGGCCGCCTCGAACTGGTTCTTGAACTGCATGCCGAGCGCCTTGCTCGGGTTGGCTTCGGGGAGCTTTTCGGCGACGACCGCCGGCCCCGACGAGACGAACGAGCCTTCGACGTCGGCGCCGCCGACGCGGATCAGGTCCATCGTCGCCGCGCCGTGGGTCTGGTAGATCTTGTCTTTCGGGTAGCCGCGCTCGACCAGGCCGCGGTGCGGCATCGCCGAGCCGCTCCCGGACGCGACGACGAGGATCGCGTCGGGGTTGGCCTGTACGAGCTTCAACGCCTGTCCCGTGACCGCGGTGTCGCTGCGCGCGAAGCGCTCGACGTCGACCAGCTTGATCCCCGCCTTCTCGGCGAGCGGCTTGATGTCGGCGAGCCACGCCTCGCCGTACGCGTCGGCGTAGCCGAGGAAGCCGTAGCTCTTGACGCCGAGCTTCTTCCACTGCTCGACGATCGGGATCGCCATCACCGCCGTCGACTGCGGCATCCGGAACGACCAGCCGCCGCGGCCCTCGGGCAGGTTCACCGGCGAGAGCATCAGCTGCGGCGTCCTCCCCTCGGCGCAGACGTCGGCCATCGCCGCGGCGAGCGGCGTCGCGACCGAGCCGACGATGACGTCGACGTGGTCCTCGTTGATGAACTTCCTCGTGTTCTGGACCGCCTTGGTCGGGTCGGTCGCGTCGTCGAGCATGATGACGTTGAGCTTCTCGCCGGCGATCTCCTTCGGCCAGAGGGCGATGCCGTTCTTGGTCGGGATGCCGAGGGCCGACGTCGGCCCGGTGAGCGAGATGCTGACGCCGAGCGTCAGGTCGGCGAGCGCGTGCGGCGCGAACGTGGCGCCGAAGCTCGCCGTGGCGGCGAGCGCGAGCAGTCTGATCTTCTTCATGCCTTGTCTCCTGTGGTGAGTCGATCGAGAGCGCGTCACTCGCAGAGCGCGCGAATGTCTTCGGGGATCGGGATCGCGCGCAGCCGGTCGGGGTTGTCGGGGTCGCGGCGGACAAAGGCGCGCGTTTCGCGCCCTTCGCAGATCAGCGTCTCGTTGCGCGTCACGCGGTGGTGCTGGATGAACACCTTGGCGCGCCACTCCTCGACGTGCGTCGCGATGTCGAGCTCCTCGGCATAGGTCGCGGCGGTGACGAACCGGGTCGAGATCTCGAGCAGCGGCGTGCCGACGATGCCGCGCGTCTTGACGAGCTCGCGCCAGGGCGCAACGCCGCACTGCATGAAGAACGACAGCGACGCGGCGTCGATCCAGCGCTGGAAGTTGGGATAAAAGACGATGCCCGCCGGGTCGCAGTCGCCGAACTCGATCTTCACGCGGTAGTGCGTCGTGCGCGGCATGGCGGTCCGGCTCAGGCCGCCTGCGGCAGGATCACGCCGGCGTCGCTGCCGGCGTAGAGGCGAACGACATCGGCGTCGCGGTGGGTGAGTACGGCGCGCTGGTTGATCGATCCCTTGTCGGTGATCTCGCCGCGGTCGATCGACGGCGGCTCGACGAGGACGAGCGCGCGCGCGACGCGCGACGCGCTGCCGGTGCCAGTCGCCCAGAGCGAATCCACGAGGCGCTGGAAGAACTCGCGCACGCGCGGGTGTGCGAGCACCTGTGCCAGCGGCGCGTTGGCCGGCGCGTCGGCGAACGCGCGGCACGCATCGGCGCGCGGGAAAAGCAGGATGCCGATCGCGTCGCGGTTGATGCCGGCGATGACGACGTCCTGCACCAGCGGGTCGCCGCCGGCGACGATCTTCGCGCGCAGCGGGCCGACCGAGACGAAGGTGCCGGTCGCGAGCTTGAAGTCCTCGGCGATGCGGCCGTCGAACTCGAAGCCGAGCTCGGG
>DASXXO010000196.1:0-14593 GCA_036503045.1 Caldimonas sp.
CCGCGCCCGAAGACGCTCGGGAGGCAGAGGAGCTCGGGCGCGCGGAAGAGGAAGGCAAGTCGCACTCCAGGGGCGAAGGCCCGCTCGTCAGCAACAAGCGCAACGCCGGCACCTGAAGGCGACGTCGCCGCCGCGCGGGCGCTGGCGAAGGCCCTCAGCGCGTCGCCGTGGAACTTGCCGAAGCGACCGCCGACGCCGCAGCCGCTGGCGGCACGCGCGTCGACTTGGGGATGCGCACCGGCCCCGAAATAGCGCCGCTGCTGGGCACGAGCGCCGCGCATTCGCTGTCGGCTGCGGCCGCCTTCTTGGTCGAACCCGGGTCGATGAAGGGAACGATCGCCGCCAGCGGGTTGAGCAGCGCGAGGAGTCCCGCCGCCGCCGCCTTGCCGGCCAGTTTGCCTACCTCGAGCGAGGCCTGGGGGTTGCTGAACGTCCCTTTCACGTGCACCGGCGTGCGCAAGGTGAGCGGGCTGAAGTTCTTCGGCGAGACGACCGCGCGCAAGTCGAGGGTCTCGTCCTGCAGCGATGCGGTGCCGTCGATCCAGATCGTCGTGACGTCGGTGTTCAGGACGACGACCTTCGGCCGCGCGACGCCCTTGATCACGTCGAGGTCGGCGACGTTGCATCGGATCTCGAGTGCCTCGTCGCCCTTGATCATCAGGCCGAGCGCTTGGGCAAGGTCGACCCCCGCGGCCTCGATCGCCAGATGCGAGATCGCCGCGTCGCGCATGTGCATGCGGACGTCGCCGTCGAGGCTGCCGAGGATCTCGGCGGCCGAGCGGCCGCTGCCCTTGACCTTGACCGATGCGTCGAGCTTGCCGGACAGATAGGGCGGCGCATTCCCCGAGCGCTTGAGGCGCAGCCATTGCGCGAGATCGACGCCGAGCAGGCGCAGGTCGGCCGTCCAGAGCGCCTTGTCGGTACGGCCGTCGAGCTGCAGGTAACCCGCGAGCTTGCCCTGCGCCGTCACGCCCAGGAAGTCGGCGATCGTCAGCACGCCGTCGGCGAGCAGCAGGTGCGCGCGCGCCGGATGGAGTGGCTCGAGGATGGCGGTGCCCGAATCGAAAGTGCCGACCTCGATGACGACATCGGCATTCATCGCGCGCAGCGACGGCAGGTCGAAGTGCTTGTCGGGAATGACGCGCCCCGAGCTGGCGGCCGCGGCAATGCCGCTGCCCGGCGGCGCCGTGCCGACCGCCGGTCCGAGGTCGGCGAGGAGCAGGCGTTGCCCGCCGAGGCGGCCGGCGAGGAGCGGCACCTTCGGGCGGCGGTCGAAGGTGAACGTGCCGTCGAGCCGGCTCGATCCGATCGTCGCGTCCTCGAAGACCGCTTTCCATACGTCGAGGTCCTTGACCAGCGTGCCGTGCGTCTTGAACACAGGCGTGGTCGGCAAGGTGATGCCAAGCGCGTCGCCGACGTTGGCGAGCGACGGACCGGACAGGCGAAAGCGCCCCTTCAGGCCCGTGAAATGCAACGGGTTGCCGGTCGTGCCGTCGAACGCGAGATCGGTGCGACCGATCAGCGCGCGCAATGAAAGCGGCTGCGACTTGGCATCCCCGCCATCGTCGAAGAAGCCGAGCACGCCCGCCGTTCGCAGGTCGATGCGCACCGGGAGCTTTCGGTACTGACCGATCGCCTTCAGCCGCAAGCCGCTTTCGCCCTCGGCCAGACGGACGCTTTCGGCGGTCGGCGCCGAAGCGGCGCCCGCCGCGCCGCCGGCGCGGATGACGATGCCGCGCGCGTCACTTGCGGCTGCGCTCGCCGCGCCGGCCACGCTCGCCGCACCCGAAGAGACTGCCGCCATGCTGGCCCGGGCAGCGCGCGCGCTGCCGTCGCCGAGCGAGAAGCGGGCGTCGATCTCCGCCGGCAGGACACCGTCGGCGTACTGCACATGGCCATCGCCGACCACGAGGCGGCCGAAGGTCGGCAGCGACGCCTCCTTCGCCGCCTCCCCCGCGTGCTCGACTGCGAACTGCCACGACGCGCGGCCGTCGTCGCGGCGCTCCAGATCGGCGTCGAGCGTGCCGGCCTCGAGGTCACGGACGTGCAGGGTCTGGCCGCGGATGGCGCGCCAGAGATCGAGGTAGCCGAGCGTCACCTGCGCGTCGCGCGCACGCAGCATGTAGGGCGCGGGGCTCCACTCGGGTGCGCCGATCTCGATCGCGTCGGCGCGAACGCGCACGCTGCCGATCAGACCGATCCGCACGCCGGCGGCCTGGTCGGGGTCGCTGCCGAAAACGACCCGACGGTCGAGCATCTCGGCGAGCCGGTGCTGAGCCGGAGCGATGAGGAACGGCCAGCCGATTGCTTCGCACGCGACGATCGCGACGACGAGGCCGGCGAGCAGCGTGATCAGCGCCAGCGGCCAGCGAACGCCTGCGCGCCAGGCCGCGACCGGGGTCCTCATGGGGCGATTCTCGACGCCGCTCGTGACGCGCCGTATCGGTGCCGACCGGCGAGGCTTGTGGGCTCGCTCCTACAGCCGGCGCGCGAGCGCCTCCGGATTGACGACGGTCGGCGGCGCGCGGCCGACCGCAGGATCGAGCAGGCAGATCAGGTTTTCCGCGGCGAGGTCGGCCATCGCGCGGCGCGTCGGCAGGCTCGCGCTCGCGATGTGCGGGGTCAGGACGACGTTCTTGCGTGCAAGCAGCTCGCGCTGGACGCTCGGCTCGCCCTCGAACACGTCGAGCCCGGCAGCGGCGATCGTTCCGTCGCCGAGCGCCTTGGCGAGGGCGGCGTCGTCGACCACGCCGCCGCGCGCGATGTTGACGAGCGTCGCGGTCGGCTTCATGAGCGCGAGCTCGGCGGCACCGACCAGGTGGTGCGACGCCGGGCTGTAGGGAACGACGATGACCAGGTGGTCGGCCTCGCGCAGAAGCGTCTCGCGCGCGACGTAGCGCGCGCCGAGCGCAGCGGCGACGTCGTCCGGGAGCGGCGAGCGGTTGTGGTAGATCACCCGCATCGCGAAGCCGTGCGCGCCGCGCCGCGCGATCGCCTGGCCGATCCGTCCCATGCCGAGGATGCCGAGGGTCGCGCCGTGGACGTCGCTGCCGGCGAACAGGTCGACGCTCCACTTCGACCATTCGCCGCGGCGCAGGAACGCCTCGCTCTCGCTGATCCGGCGCGCCGCGGCCATCAAGAGCGCGAAGCCGAAGTCGGCGGTCGTCTCGGTGAGAACGCCGGGCGCGTTGCTGACCGCGACGCCGCGTACCGTGCACGCCTCGACGTCGATGTTGTTGTAGCCGACAGCGAGGCTGCAGACGGCGCGCAGGCGCGGGCAGGCGTCGAGCAGCGCGGCGTCGATCGGCTGCGTGCCGGTCACGTAGACGCCGTCCTTGCCCTGCAACCGGGCGATCATCTCGTCGCGGCTCCAGACGTCGTCGGCCTCGTTGCCATCGACCTCGAAATGCTCGCGCAGGCGGGCGATGACCGCGGGGAAGACGCGGCGGCAGACGAGGATCGACGGACGCATCGGGAAAGCCTTCAATCGAGGAAGTGCGTGAAGTTGGCGACCGGCTCGCGCTCGGTGACGAGCGTGTTCTCGATCGCGTCGGGGTCGGCGACGCCGAGCGACATGCCGCAGACGAGCTGCTCGTTGGCAGGCGCGCCGATCGCCTCGACGACGATCCGGTGAAACGGCGTGAACGCCGCCTGCGGGCAGGTATCGAGGCCGTGCGCGCGTGCCGCGACCATCACCGCCTCGAGGAACATGCCGAAGTCGAGCCAGCTGCCCTGGCGCATGATCCGGTCGATCGTGAACATCAGGCCGACCGGGGCGCCGAAGAACTGGTAGTTGCGCCGGTGCTGCGCGTGCATGCGCGCCTTGTCGGTCTTGGCGATACCGAGCAGCGTGTACAGATCCCAGCCGATCTTGCGTCGCCGCTCGATGAAGGGTGACCGCCACTCGGTCGGGTAGTAGGCGTACTCCTCGGTGTGGCGCGCGCGCTCCTCGGGGTCGTCGTAGGCGGCGACGAGCCGGCGCGAGAGCGACTGCAGCGCCTCGCCGGTGAGGACGTAGACGTTCCAGGGCTGAGTGTTGGTCCCCGACGGCGCGCGCGACGCGAGGGCGAGGATCCGCTCGACCGTCTCACGCGGCACCGGGGTCGGCAGGAAGGCGCGAATCGAGCGGCGCGAGGCGATCGCCGCCTCGGTCGCGGCGGTGTCGGCAGGGGTGGGGGTCGTCATCGGCCCGGATTGTCGTGGCGGAGCGCGGCAGGCGTTGGTCGCCCTGTCCGCAAGCCTCGGTGCGGCCCTTGCGGTGGTCGACCTAGAGGTTCCCCACTAACATGCTGCAGCGCACCAAAAACCACTTGCAATCGTCTCCTGAGCCTCTATACTTCGTTCATGTTGCACCGCAGCATTTCCATCCCGGAACAGCCACTGACCACTACCCACCCAAGGAAACCCACATGATGACCGTCGAACAAATCGTGACCGCCCAGAAGTCCAACGTCGAGACCCTGTTCGGTCTGACCGGTACCGCCTTCGAAGGCGTCGAGAAGCTTGTCGAGCTGAACCTGCAAGTCGCAAAGAACGCGATCAGCGAAGCCAGCCAGACCGTGCAAGCCGTCCTGTCCGTGAAGGACCCGCAAGAGCTGCTCGCGCTCCAGACCAGCCTGTTCCAGCCGGCCGCCGAGAAGGCCGCTGCGTATGGCCGCTATGTGTACGAGATCGCTGCCTCGACCGGCGCCGAAGTGTCGCGCGTCGCCGAAGCGACGAGCGCCGAAGCGCAAGCCAAGTTCATGTCGATCGTCGACACGGCCGTCAAGAACGCGCCGGCCGGCACCGAGAACGCCGTCGCCCTCGTGAAGTCCGCGGTTGCCGCCGCGAACAACGCGATCGAAAGCGTTCAGAAGGCCGCCAAGCAAGCCGCTGAAGTCGCCGACGCGAACTTCCAAGCGATGTCCTCGACCGCCGTCCGCGCGACGCAAGCCGCGACGAAGACGAGCAAGCGCGCTGCCGCCTAATCGGCCAAGCAACCCCGCGCAAGCGTCGCCCCCGGCGACGCTGCTTTCGAAGGCCCGGATTCGTCCGGGCCTTTCTTTTTGGGCGCCGCATTTCGTCGCCTGCTCGATCGCACGCAATACTCGGCGCATGGCCAGCCCTGCCCCGAGCGAGCCGGCGGCGCCGCCGCCGCCGACCTTTCGCGAAGCGCTCGTCTGGTGGCTCAAGCTCGGCTTCATCAGCTTTGGCGGCCCGGCGGGCCAGATCGCGCTCATGCACCAGGAGCTGGTCGAGCGCCAGCGCTGGATTTCGGAGCGCCGCTTCCTGCATGCGCTCGACTACTGCATGGTCCTGCCAGGCCCCGAGGCGCAGCAGCTCGCGACCTACATCGGCTGGCTGATGCACCGGGCGCGTGGCGGCGTCGCCGCGGGTGCCCTCTTCGTCCTGCCATCGCTCGCGATCCTGATCGCGCTGTCCTGGATCTACGTCGCCTACGGCGACGTCCCGGCGATCGCCGGCGCGTTCTACGGAATCAAGCCCGCCGTCGTCGCGATCGTCGCCTTCGCCGCCTGGCGCCTCGCTTCGCGGGCGCTCGTCAACGGCGGGCTGGTGGCGATCGCCCTCCTCACCCTCGCTGCAGTCGCGCTGTTCCATCTGCCCTTCCCGCTCGTCGTTGCCGGCGCGGGCGTCCTCGGCTTCATCGGTGGCAGGGTGCGGCCGGCGGCGTTCTCGCTACGCAGCGCGCACAAGGCCGGAAAGACGGCGCGCGGCGCGGCGCTGATCGACGACGACACGCCGACCCCCGCGCACGCGACCTTCAGCCGGGCGCGCTTCGCACGCGTTCTCCTCGTCTCGCTCGCGCTCTGGGCCGCCGCCATCGCCGCGCTCGCCGTGACCTTCGGCCTCGATTCCGTGCTGACGCAGATGGGCTGGTTCTTCACCAAGGCCGCGCTCCTCACCTTCGGCGGCGCGTACGCGGTGCTGCCGTACGTGTTCCAGGGCGCGGTCGAGCAGCACCAGTGGCTGAGCGCCGGACAGATGATCGACGGGCTCGCGCTCGGCGAATCGACACCCGGGCCGCTGATCATGGTGGTCGCGTTCGTCGGCTTCGTCGGCGGCTGGACGAGAGCCGTGCTCGGCGCGGATGCGCTCTTCCTCTCGGGCGCCGTCGCGGCGACCGTGGCCACGTTCTTCACCTTCCTGCCGTCGTTCTGTTTCATCCTGCTCGGCGGGCCGCTCGTCGAATCCACCCACGGCGACCTGCGCTTCACTGCGCCGCTGACAGCGATCACGGCGGCGGTCGTCGGCGTGATCGCCAACCTCGCCCTTTTCTTCGCCTGGCACGTGCTCTGGCCGCGCGGCTTCGCCGGGCCGTTCGACTGGCCAGCGGCGCTGATCGGCGTCGCGGCGGCCGTCCTCCTGTTCGTCGCCAAGGTGCGCGTCATCGCCGTCATCGCGGCATGCGGTGGCGCGGGTCTCGCCTATCGGCTGCTGCTCTGAACGAGACCCAGCGTCAGAGGTGGCTCTTCGCCTCGAGACGCTGGCGCAGCTCGGCGAGCTGCGCGATCGTCGCGTCGCGCCCGGCCTTGATCGACTGGCGCCGCGTCGTGAAGTCGGCGCCCGAGACGCCGGCGAGCTTCGGCTGGACAACGACGTCGGCGTCGCGCAGCTCGTAGGCCTTCAGGCTCTTGCCCATGATCGCGAACGTCTGCAGCAGCATGCGCGCGGCATCGCCGGTTGGATTGCCCTCGGGCACGGCCGAGATGTCGACCGCGATCACGAACTCAGCGCCCATCTGGCGCGCGTGATGCACCGGGATCGGCGCGGAGAGGCCGCCGTCGACGTACTCGCGGCTGCCGATCCTGACCGGCTGGAAGACGGCCGGCACGGCGCTCGACGCACGCACCGCCGTGCCGGTGTCGCCCCGCCGGAACAGGACGCCTTCGCCGCTGTCGAGGTCGGTCGCCGCGATGCCGAGCGGGATCTTCATCTGCTCGATGTCGCGCCGGTTGGTCTTGTCGCGAACGAACTTCGCGAGCGCCTCGCCGCGGATCAACCCGCGACCCGGATACGACCAGTCGGCGAACGCCGTCTCGTCCATCGCGTCGGCGATCGTCGCCAGCTCGCGGCCGCCCTTGCCCGAAGCGAACAGCGCAGCGACGAGGCTGCCCGCCGACGTGCCGACGACCAGGTCGGGCGCGATCCCGCCCTCCTCGAGCGCCTGGATCACCCCGATGTGCGCGAATCCGCGCGCCGCGCCGCCGCCGAGCGCAAGGCCGATGCGCGGCTTCTTCGGCGGCGCGGGAGCGGGCGGCGCTGCGGCTGCGAGGGGCGGCGCCGACGCGGCGCCGGCCGGAGCCGAGGCGACCGCTGGCGCGCCCGGCGGTGCGGGCTTGGGCGCAGTCGCGCAACCCGCGAGCGCCGTGCCGAGTCCAGCCGCGGCGCCGAGAACCGCCAGGCGACGGAGGCACTCGCGCCGCGCCTCGAGACTGTCGCTGGCGTGCTCTGCGCTTCTTTCCTTATTCCGCATCGGGATACCGAACTGACGAATTTATGGTTCGTGCGGCAGGAGACCGTCGCTAGAGTCGCGGTTCCGTCGCGGAGCGGTCGCGCGCGCACGAGGCCGCCATTCTGGCGTCCCGGGTCGCGGCCGCCGACGCCACCGGCCACTGCATGTACCGATACGACGATTTCGACCGCAACTTCGTGCACCGGCGCGCGGCGCAGTTCCGCGACCAGCTCGAGCGCCACCTCGCGGGCCAGCTCGGCGACGACGAGTTCCGGGCGCTGCGCCTGCAGAACGGCTGGTACGTGCAGCGCCACGCGCCGATGCTGCGCGTCGCCGTGCCGTACGGCGAGCTAAGCGCGAAGCAGCTGCGCGCGCTCGCACGCCTCGCGCGCGAGTTCGACGGCCGCGACGACGGGCCCTACCCCGGACGCGGCGGCTTCGGCCACTTCACGACGCGCCAGAATTGCCAGTTCAATTGGATCGCGCTGCGCGACGCCGCCGACGCGATGGACGTGCTCGCCGACGCCGACATGCACGGCATCCAGACGAGCGGCAACTGCATCCGCAACATCACGACCGACTGCTTCGCCGGCGTCGCCGCCGACGAGGTCGTCGATCCGCGGCCCTACTGCGAGATCCTGCGCCAGTGGAGCACGCTCCATCCGGAGTTCGCGTTCCTGCCGCGCAAGTTCAAGATTGCGGTGAGCGGTGCGACCGAGGACCGCGCGGCGACCGCCTGGCACGACATCGGCCTCGTCCTGCGCAAGAACGAAGCGGGCGAGATCGGCTTTCAGGTGCGGGCCGGCGGCGGCATGGGTCGCACGCCTGTCATCGGCACCGTGTTGCGCGAGTTTCTTCCCTGGCAGGAGATCCTGGTCTACATCGAGGCGATCGTCCGCGTCTACAACCGCTACGGCCGGCGCGACAACATGTACAAGGCGCGGATCAAGATCCTCGTCAAGGCCGAGGGCCAGAAGTTCATCGACGGAGTCGAGGCCGAGTTCGCCAAGATCCTGGTCGACCTCGACGGCTCGGCGCACGTGCTGACCGACGACGAGCGCGACCGCGTCGCGGCCTTTTTCACGCTGCCTGCAGGGATCGCGCCGATCGCCGAGCCGGCCGCCGCCGACACGCAATCGTCGACGCCGGTCGCCTACGCGCGCTGGCTCGAGCGCAACGTCGTCGCGCATCGCCTCTCCGGCTATCGCGCGGTGACGCTGTCGCTCAAGCGCGCCGGCCAGCCGCCGGGCGACGCGTCGGCGTCGCAGATGGAGCTCGCCGCCGAGCTCGCCGAGCGCTTCAGCGCCGGTGAGCTGCGCGTCTCGCACGACCAGAACCTGGTGCTGCCCTGGGTGCGCGCGAGCGAGCTGCCGGCCCTCTGGCAGGCGGCACGCGAGGCGGGCCTCGCGACCTCCAACATCGGCACTCTCACCGACATGATCGCCTGCCCGGGCGGCGATCTGTGCGCGCTGGCCAACGCGCGCTCGATCCCGATCGCCGCCGCGATCACCGAGCGCTTCGACGACCTCGACGAGCTGCACGACATCGGCGACATCGACTTGCACATCAGCGGCTGCATCAACTCGTGCGGCCACCACCACAGCGGCCACATCGGCATCCTCGGCGTCGACAAGGACGGGCAGGAGTGGTACCAGGTGTCGCTCGGCGGCGCCGACGGATCGACGCTGAGCGGCCCGTCGACCGCAGGCAAGATCATCGGCCCGTCGTTCGCCGCTGACGAGGTGGCCGACGTCGTCGAGGCGGTGATCGACACCTATCGCGCCGAGCGCAGCGACGCCGGCGAGCGCTTCATCGCCACGATGCGGCGCGTCGGCATCGAGCCGTTCAAGCTCGCCGCCAACGCGGTGCGGCGCGCGACGGCGGTGCACGCATGAGCGCGGCGATCCGCTTCGTCGACGGCACGACGCCGGTCGACTTCGTGCTCGCCAACGACGTCGACGTCGAGACGATCGCGGCCGATCTCGACCGCTACGCGAGCATCGCCCTCGTCTTCCCCAAGTGGACCGACGGCCGGGCCTACAGCCAGGCGCGCCTGCTGCGCGTGCGCTACCGCTTCCGCGGCGAGATCCGCGCGACCGGCGAGGTGCTCGCCGACATGACGCCGCTCCTCGCACGCTGCGGCTTCGATGCGGTGCAGCTGCGCGCCGACCAGGCGCAGGACGTGGCCGAGCGCGCGCTCGGCTTCTTCCCCGACGGCCACTACCAAGGCGACGTGCGCGAGCCGCTGCCGCGCTTCCGGCGCAGTGCGGGAGCCTCTGCATGACGCGCTCGATCGCTCCCGGTAGCGTCGCCTTCGTCGGCGCCGGGCCCGGCCAGGCCGACCTCATCACCTTGCGCGGCGCCGAGCGCCTGCGCGACGCAGAGGTCGTCCTCTTCGACGCGCTCGCCGATCCGGCGCTGCGCGCGCTCGCGCCGCAAGCGCGCTGGGTCGACGTCGGCAAGCGCGGCTTCGTCGGCGTTTCGCACGCGCCGCGCGGCGGGCGCGAGAACACCGATCAGGAAACGATCAACGCGCTGCTCGTCAAGCACGCGCAGGACGGCAAGCGTGTCGTCCGCCTGAAAGGGGGCGACCCGAGCGTGTTCGGCCGCCTCGAGGAAGAGCTCGCCGCCCTCGCCGCAGAAGGCATCGCATACGAAGTCGTCCCCGGTGTGACGGCGGCGCTTGCAGCCGCTGCGGCGACGGCCCGGCCGCTCACGCGCCGCGGCGCGGGGCGCAGCGTCGCGCTCACGACCGCGGTGACGAGCGACGGCCGTCTCAGCGCCGGCCGCCACGCCGACACCGAGGTGTTCTACATGGCCGGCAAGCAGCTCGCGGGGCTCGGCCGCAAGCTCGCCGAAGCGGGCTGGCCAGCGGCAACGCCGGTGCTCGTCGTCTCGCGCGCCGGCTGGCCCGACGAGCTCGCGAGCGAGCACATGGTGGCGACGCTCGGCGACGCGACGCTGCTGCACTCGGGACGCCCGACAGTCGTCACCGTTGGTGTCGGCGCGGCACCGGTCGAGGTCGCCGCGCACCCTGCGCGCAGCGCGGTCGGCGCGCAGCCGGCCGAGGCAGCCGTCACGACCCCGTAAGATTCGGTCCTTCCCGGCTCTTTCGCGCACCCGTCCCGGTCGGCGTGCCATTCCAGCCCCGCGCCATGACCCACGTCGTCCTCGAATCGTGCATCCGCTGCAAGTACACTGACTGCGTCGACGTCTGTCCGGTCGATTGCTTCCGTGAGGGCCCGAACTTCCTGACGATCGATCCCGACGAGTGCATCGACTGCGCCGTCTGCATCCCCGAGTGCCCGGTCAACGCGATCGTTCCGGAGGAAGACGTCCCCGGCGACCAGCAGCACATGATTCCGCTCAACGCCGAGCTCGCGAAGAACTGGCCAGCGATCACGCGGCGCAAGCCCGCGCTGGCCGACGCCGACGAGTGGAAGGACAAGACCGGCAAGCTCCCCGAGCTGGTCCGCTAGCGCTGGTGGCCTTGGCGACCCCCGCGCTCGCCCCGACCGAGACGATCGAGACCGACGCCGTCGTCGTCGGCGCCGGCCCGGTCGGACTGTTCCAGGTCTTCGAGCTCGGCCTGCAGGAGGTCCGCGCGCACGTCGTCGACTCGCTGCCGAGCGTCGGCGGCCAGTGCGTCGAGCTCTACGCCGACAAGCCCATCTACGACATCCCCGGGCTGCCGTTCTGCACCGGGCGCGAGCTCGCCGAGCGGCTCGCCAAGCAGATCGAGCCGTTCAACGCGGGATTTCATCTCGAGCAGCTGGTCAGCGGGTTGAACGCGCGCGACGATGGCCGCTTCGATCTCACGACCTCGGCCGGCACGCGCTTCCTCGCCAAGGCGGTCGTCGTCGCCGGAGGCGTCGGCGCGTTCCAAGCGCGGCGGGTCAAGATCGACGGTCTCGACCGGCACCGCGGCACGCAGCTCTTCGAGCACGCGACGACGCTGCACGCGCAGGCGGGCAAGCGCGTGGTCATCGTCGGCGGCGGCGAGGCCGCGGTGCGCGCGGCGGTCGACGCGGCTGACGGCGGCGCGGCGACGCCGAGCAGCGTGACGCTGATCCACCGGCGCGACGGTCTCGATGCCGACGAGCCCGCACTGCAGCGACTGCGCGAGCTGCGCGCGTCGGGCGCGGTCTCGTTCATCGCCGGTCAGCCCGAGGCGATCGTCGACGACCGCGGCAGGCTCGCCGCACTGTCAGTGCTCTGCAGCGACGGCACGACGCGCACGGTACCGGTCGACGCGCTGTTCGTTCTCCTCGGCTGGAGCCCGAAGCTCGGGCCGATCGCCGACTGGGGCCTCGCGCTCGAGAGAAAGCAGCTGATCGTCGACACCCATCGCTTCGAGACCTCGACGCCGGGGATCTTCGCGGTCGGCGACGTGAACACCTACCCGGGCAAGCAGACGCTGATCGTCTGCGGCTTCCACGAGGCGACGCTCGCTGCGTTCGCGATCGGCGAGCGCGTCTGGCCGGATCGCGCGCAGCCGCTGCAGTACACGACGACGAGCACCAAGCTCCACAAGCTGCTCGGGGTTGCGCCGCGCCTGCCATAATCGACTCGCGCTGCGACCTCACGGCCGCAGCGTATTCGCTAGGGGTGTTGGAGCGAGCGAGACGCGGGTCTTGCCGCTCCGACTGAGACAGTCCCTTTGAACCTGACTGAGGTAATCCTCGCGCAGGGAAGCAAGCCGAGCCGGCCCCCCGCCGGCGCCTCCGCGGCCCAGAGCTCTGCCATCGGAACGACGATGGCCGGATCGACGATCTTCACCACGCGGCGTGCGCCGTTGCGCGCGCCGCTCGCAATCAGCCTTTCGTTCGCCTGGGCAGCAGCCCTCGCACAAGCTCCGGCTCCTTCCGCGAGCGCATCGTCGTCGCCTCCGGCCATGCACGCAGCCGCGGCCTCCACGCCGGCGGCGAGCGCGCTCGCACCGGTCACGATCACCGGCAAGACCGCGGCGCCGGCGAGCGTCGCCGGCTGGGGCGACATTCCGCTGGCGCAGACGCCGGTGCAGGCAGCGATCGTCGACGCCAAGCAGCTGCGCGACGCCGGTGCCGACCGCCTAGCCGATCTGGTTCGCTTCGACGCCGCCGTGACCGACGCCTACAACGCCGAGGGCTACATCGACTACTTCACGGTGCGCGGCTTCGTCATCGACAACCGTTTCAACTTTCGCCGCGACGACCTGCCCATCAACGCCGAGACCTCGATTCCACTCGACAACAAGGCGCGGGTCGACGTGCTCGAGGGCATCAGCGGCATCGTCGCCGGCACCAGCTCGCCGGGCGGCCTGATCGACGTGATCGTGAAGCGCCCGCTCGACGTGCCGCTGAGCTCGGCCTTCGTGCAATGGCGCGAGAAGAACAGCGTACTCGGCAGCGTCGACATCAGCCGTCGCTTCGGCCCCGACAACCAGTTCGGCCTGCGCTTCAACGCCGCCGCCGAACACATCGACCCCTACGTGCGCGACGACGTCGGCAACCGTACCCTGCTGGCCCTGGCCGGCGACTGGCGGCTCGGCGCGAGCACGCTGATCGAAGCCGAGGCGGAGCAGAGCCACCGCTCGCAGCCGAGCGTGCCGGGCTTCAGCCTGCTCGGCAACAACGTGCCGACGCCGGGCGACCCGCGCATCAACCTCAACGACCAGCCCTGGTCATTGCCCACGGTGTTCGACGCGACCACCGCGTCGCTGCGCATCACGCAGAGACTGAACGACGACTGGCGCCTTGTCGCTCACGGCTTGACGCAGCGCCTGAGGACCGACGATCGCACCGCCTTTCCCTTCGGCTGCACCGCCGCCGACGGCACCTACTACCCCGACCGCTTTTGCCCTGACGGGACCTTCGATCTGTACGACTACCGGAGTGAAGATGAACAGCGGCACAGTGGCACGCTCGACCTTTCGCTGCACGGCAACTTCACGACCGGCCCTGTCGGCCATACGCTCACCACTGGCGCGCTGCGCAACATCGTGCACAACCGCTTCAACGCCCTGACCTACAACTTCGCCGGCACCGGTAACGTCGAAGGGACGGCCATCGTGCCGCCCGCGCCCGAAGCCAGGGACACGAACACCAACCGCGACGAATATTCCACGGAGCTCTACCTGCGCGACGCCATCGCCCTCGACACGCGCACCACCCTCTGGCTCGGCGCCCGCTACACGCGCCTCGACCGCGGCGCCGTCCATACCGACGGCAGCTCACCGACGCGTTACACGCAATCGTTCACCACGCCCTTTGCCGCCGCCACGTACGCGATGTGGCCAGGGCAGATCGCCTACGCGAGCTGGGGCCAGAGCGTGCAGTCGGACGTAGCGCCGAACCTGCCGCGCTACACGAACGCCGGCCAGGCCGCGCCCGCGGCGAAGAGCCGGCAGAGCGAGATCGGCTTCAAGGGCGGCGGCGAGCAGCTCGTGGAATGGACCGTCGCCGCTTTCGATGTCGAGCAGCCGCTCTTCGGCGACCTCGGTCTCTGCGTGGCCGGCCCTGGCGACCCGCCCGACTGCACGCACACGCTCGTAGGCGACCAGCATCACATCGGCCTCGAAGCCAGCGGCACCTGGCGCCAGGGCCCGTGGGAACTGAGCGGCGGCGCGCAGTGGCTGCACGCCCGCGTGGAAGGCCAGGCCGACGAATCGTTGAACGGCAAGCGCCCCACCAACGTGCCGGCACTGAGCGCGCGCCTGGCTACGAGCTACTACGTAGTCGCCGTGCCCGGCTTGGCGCTGCAGGGCGCGGCCAGCTACGAAAGCTCGCGCGAGGTGCTGCCCGACAACAGCATCAGCATTCCCTCGGTGACGCGCTTCGACCTTGGCGCCCGATTGGAGCGGCGCATCAGCGGCGTCGCCTGGACACTGCGTGCCGGCGTCGACAACGTATTCGACCGCAGGGCCTGGCGCGAATCGCCCTTCGAGTTCAGCCACGTGTACCTGTTCCCGCTGGCACCGAGGACGTTCCGCGCGTCGCTGCAGGCCGACCTGTGAACCGGAGGCTGCTGGCTATAATTCCGGGTTCCGTTCCTCGATAGCTCAGTTGGTAGAGCGCCGGACTGTTAATCCGTAGGTCCCTGGTTCGAGCCCAGGTCGGGGAGCCAGAAACAAGAGGGGTTGCCGGTGAGCAGTCCCTAACA
>DASXXO010000197.1:0-3383 GCA_036503045.1 Caldimonas sp.
ACGAGCCGCGCCGTGACGACACCGAACAACGACACGCTCTATTCCCACGCGTTCGTGGCTACGACGAAGGGCCCGGTCGAGCTCGAGATTCCCGACTGCGGCGCGCGCTACCTGTCCGTCCAGGTGATGGACATGTACACCCGCAACGACTTCGTGCTCGGGCCACGCACGCCTGGCGGCGCGGCCGGCACGTGGCGCCTCGTCTCGCCGGACGCCGAGCCGCGCGACGTCCGCGATCTGCGCCTGGACACCCCGCACGCATGGTTGATCGCGCGCATCATCGCGGACGGCAAGACCGACTTGAGCGCTGCGCACGCGATACAGGATCGCTTGCTGCTGCGCGGCCCCGCGGTGCCCCCGCCGATGGCGATGGCGAACCCCGGCTCGGACTGGCCAACGTACTTCGCGGCCGCGCAGCGGTTGCTGGACAGCGATCCGCCGCGGTTCAAACGCGGTTTGGGCGCGTTCGTCGCGGTGCGTGATGGAGGTCGCTCGCGGGACTTCGCGCGCGCCGGCTACACCGACGAGGCTGCGGCGGCAATCAACGCCGGGGTGGCAGATGCCGCGGCGACACTGCAGCTGTCCGGCCGCAGGCAAGCCTTCGTGGACGGGTGGAGCTATCCGCGCAGAGACCTCGGCGAGTACGGCGACGACTTCGCCTTCAGAGCGATCGTGGCCACCACGGGCCTCGGCGCGTTGAACCCCGGCGAGGCGATGTACATGCGCTCTGCCGGCGACGGCCATGGGCTGTTCGAAGGCGACGGCCTCTATCGCCTGAGTCTGACCGAGCCGATCCCGGTCGACGCCTTCTGGTCGCTCACGATGTACGAGGCGTTGCCCGACGGGCACTTCTTCCTTGCCGAGAACGCGCTGAATCGCTACGCGATTGGCGATCGCACCGGTCTCGTGGGTGGACCGGGCGGGGCGCTGGACATCTGGATCGGCCGCTCCGATCCCGGCGGCGCGCGCACGGCCAACTGGCTGCCCGCACCACGGCAACGACCGTTCATGCTGACCTTGCGGGCGTATCTCCCCCGCGCCGAGTTGCTCAGGGGCACCTACCGGCTGCCGGCGCTCGTTCGGGTCTAGAACCGGGTGAATAGCAGTCGGTCGGAATGACTGTCGTTGACCGGACCCGTCCAATCGGGGCAGCGTCGCGTCCGAACCGGCGCCGAACATGGCCCGCGACGCACGATCGCTCAGGCGACGAGCCGGCCCTGCGCGAGGTGCAGCCGGCGATCGCAGCGCTGCGCGAGGGACTCGTCGTGGCTGACCAGGACGAAGCCCATGCCGCGCCGGCGGGTCAGGGCGAGCATCAGATCGAACACGCCGCCCGCGGTGACGCGGTCGAGGTTGCCCGTCGGCTCGTCGGCGAGGACGCAGTCGGGGTCGCCGGCGATCGCGCGCGCGATCGCGACGCGCTGGCGCTCGCCGCCCGACAGCTGCGAAGGCCGGTGGGCAAGCCGCTCGGCGAGGCCGACCTGCGTCAGCGCCTCGGCGGCGCGCGCGCGCGCCTGGTCGACCGGGACCCGGCGGATCCTCAGCGGCATCGCGACGTTGTCGAGCGCGCTGAACTCGGGCAGCAGGTGGTGGAACTGGTAGACGAAGCCGAGGTGGCGGTTGCGCCACTCGCCCTGCTCGGCCGCGCCGAGGGTCGCGAAGTCGCGGCCGCAGAGGACGACGCTGCCCAGCGTCGGCACCTCGAGGCCGCCGAGCAGGTGGAGCAGCGTGCTCTTGCCCGACCCCGACGCGCCGACGATGGCGAGCGTCTCGCCACGGCTGAGCGTCAGGTCGACGCCCTGCAGCACGTGGACGTCGATGCGCGACGCGCCGCTGCCTTCGACGAAGCGCTTGTGCAGGCCCCTGGCAACGACGACGTCGTCGCCGGATCCACGCTGGTCGGCGGCGACGGCGGCGACGGCGGCGCCGCCGTCACTCATAGCGCAGCGCCTCGGCCGGCTGCAGCCGGCTCGCGCGCCAGCTCGGATAAAGCGTCGCCAGGAACGCGAGCACGAGCGAGATCAGCGCGATCGGCACGATGTCGCCCCGCTGCGGATCGCTCGGCATGCGGCTGATCAGATAGACGCTGCTCGGCAGGAAGCTGACGTGCAGCAGCCGCTCGATCGCCGGCACGATGACGTCGATGTTGAACGCGACGAGGAGGCCGAACAGCACGCCGGCCAGCGTGCCGATCACGCCCGCCGCCGCGCCCTGGACGATGAAGATCCCCATCACCGAGCGCGGCGTCGCGCCGAGGGTGCGCAGGATCGCGATGTCGGCGCGCTTGTCGGTGACCGTCATGACGAGCGTCGAGACGAGGTTGAAGGCGGCCACCGCGACGATCAGCGTCAGGATGATGAACATCAGGCGCTTTTCCACCTGCACCGCCGAGAACCAGTTGCGGTTGGTCCGCGTCCAGTCGCGCACGATCACGTCGGGGCCGAGGCTTTGCGCGAGCTCGGCGCCGACCAGCGGCGCCTGCTGGAGGTCCTTCAGGCGCAGCTGCACGCCGGTCGGCCCCTCGACGCGGAACAGCTTGGCCGCGTCCTCGAGCGCGACCAGCGCGAGCCCGCTGTCGTACTCGTAGTGCCCGGCGTCGAAGGTGCCGACCACCGTCAGCGTGCGCAGGCGCGGGACGATGCCGGCCGGCGTCACCTGCCCGCCGGGCAGGACGATCGTCACCTTGTCGCCGGGGCGGACGCCGAGCGAGCGCGCGAGCTCGCCGCCGAGGACGACGCTCCACGATCCCGGGACGAGGCGCGCGAGCGTCGTGTCCTTGAGCTTGGCGGCCAGATCGGTGACCGTCGCCTCGGCCTGCGGGTCGATGCCGCGCACGACGATCCCGCGCATGTCGTCGCCACGCGCAATCAGCGCCTGCGAGGCGATGAACGGCGCAGCGCCGATCACCTCGGGATTGCGGCGTGCGAGCTCGGCAGTCTTGCGCCAGTCGGCGAGCGCGCCGCCGCTCGCATCGCTCACCTCGATGTGCGAGATGACCGAGAGCATGCGGTCGCGCACCTCCTTCTGGAAGCCGTTCATCACCGAGAGCACGATGATCAGGGCGGCGACGCCGAGCGCGATGCCGAGCATCGACACGCCGGAGATGAAGGAGATGAAGCGGTTCCTGCGCCCGGCCCGGCCGGCCCGCGTGTAGCGCCAGCCGATCTGCAATTCGTAGGGCCAGTTCATGCGGGGGCGATGCTACCCGAGCGCGCTCGCTCGGGCGCGCTCGGCGCGGCTCGGATAATCGGCGCATGCACCTGCTCGTTCCCTTCGCCGCCGACGACTCGGAGGCTTGCCGGCACGTGCTGCACGATCTCGCCCTGCCCAATCTCGAGCGTCTGCTCGCGCTGCTGACGCCCGACGCGCGCGACGACGGCGAT
>DASXXO010000198.1:0-6894 GCA_036503045.1 Caldimonas sp.
CTCGCACTCGCACTCGCACTCAGCTCCGCTCGGCGACGAGCGCGCGGACGCGCTCGGCGAGCGCCGCGTCGCCACCGGCGGCGAGTGCGCCGGCGAGCGCGCCGCGGATCAGCCGCTCGGCGGTCTGCGCCTGCGGCGTCACGGGGCCGAGGAAGCGCGGGCCGCCAGCGTCGGCGATCAGGAGGGTCGGGAAGTTCTCGACGTCGACGTCGCCGAGCGCGTCGGCCTCGTCCTCGATGTCGATCCAGGCGAAGTCGGCGGCGTCGCCGAACTGCGCAGCGAGCGCTTCGAAGGTCGCGCGGTACTCGCGGCACGAGTCGCACCACTCCGCACACAGGCACGCGACCAGGGGCCGCACGTCGGCTCGCCTTTGCTTGCTCAGACGTGCAGCATGTCGTGGATCTCGTGCTCGTGCGTCGGCGGCCCCTCGAGATTCACGGTCTTCCAGCCGTTGTCGTACTCGACGACGCGGAAGCGCCGCATCGGCATCATGCCGTGCGAGGTCGGAAACAGCGCGAACACGTCGTCGCCGTGCTCGAGCGCGACGACCACCTCGGAGACCTCGGCGATCTGCGGCTGGGTGTGCCATTCGTTGGTCTCGGTGTTGACCGGGCCCCATTCGACGCCTGTGACACGCCCATCGTCATCGAGCCGTACCTTCGCGACCGCATGCACTTTCATCTCGACCTCTCTTCGACTGTCGTTGCGACGAGTATGCCCGCGCGCGCCTCATCAGGCGCCGGCGCGGATCCATTCCGCGCCGCGCTCGGCGACCATGAGCGTCGGCGCGTTGGTGTTGCCGCTCGTGATGGTCGGCATGACGCTCGCGTCGACGACGCGCAGTGCCTCGACGCCGTGCACGCGCAGCCGCGCGTCGACCACCGCCATCGGGTCCGCCGCCGGCCCCATCTTCGCGGTGCCGACCGGGTGGAAGATCGTCGTGCCGATGGCGCCGGCGAGCGTCGCCAGGTCGGCATCGCTCTCGAACTGCCGGCCGGGCTTGAGCTCGCGCGGCTTGTACTTCGCGAGCGCCGGCTGGTCGACGACCCGACGCGTCACGCGCAGGCTCTCGGCGGCGACGACGCGGTCCGCGTCGGTCGCCAGGTAGTCAGGGGCGATGCGCGGCGGCAGCGCCGGGTCGGCGGCGCGGACGCGCACGCTGCCGCGGCTCGTCGGGTTGAGGTTGCATACGCTCGCCGTGAACGCGTTGAATGGATGCAGCGGCTCGCCGAATGCGTCGAGCGAGAGCGGCTGCACGTGGTACTCGAGGTTGGGGTGGGCGAGCCCCGCGCGGCTCTTCGTGAACGCGCCGAGCTGCGAGGGCGCCATGCTCATGGGACCGCTGCGCGCCCACGCGTACTGCAGGCCGATCAGCGCCTTGCCCCAGAGCGTCGCCGCCATCGTGTTGAGCGTCCTGGTGCCCTCGACGCCGTAGACGGCGCGGATCTGCAGGTGGTCCTGCAGGTTCTCGCCGACGCCGGGAAGAGCGTGACGCACCTCGATGCCGTGCGCCGCGAGCAGCGCCGGGTCGCCGATTCCCGAGAGCTGCAGGATCTGCGGCGTGCCGATCGATCCGGTCGCGAGGACGACTTCGCCGCCCGGCGCGAGCGTCGCCCGCACCGGCGCACCACCGCCGAGCGGCGCGATCTCGACGCCGCTCGCACGCCGGCCTTCGAAGAGCACGCGCTGGATGTGCGCGCCGGTCCAGACCTGGAGGTTCGGCCGGCGCAGCGCCGGACGCAGGAACGCCTTGGTTGCGTTCCAGCGGATGCCGCCCCGCTGGTTGACATCGAAGTAGCCGACTCCTTCGTTGTCGCCGCGGTTGAAGTCGTCGCAGCGCGGGATGCCGGCCTCGACCGCCGCGGCGGCGAACGCATCGAGAATCGGCCAGTGCAGGCGCTGCTTCTCGACGCGCCATTCGCCGCCCGGACGCTTGCCCGAGGGATCGAAGCCGGGTGCCGCGTGGAACGGGTCGGCGCCCTTGTGGAAGTCCTCGTGCTTGAGGAAGTAGGGCAGGCACTCGTCCCAGCTCCAGCCAGGGTTTGCGCCGTGGCCGTCGCCGCGAGCCCAGCCGTCGTAGTCGTGCGCCTGGCCGCGCATGTAGATCATCCCGTTGATGCTGCTCGAGCCGCCGAGCACCTTGCCGCGCGGATAGCGGAGGCTCCGCCCGTTCAGGCCGGCGCTGGGCTCGGTGGCGTAGAGCCAGTCGGTGCGCGGGTTGCCGATGCAATAGAGATAGCCGACCGGGATGTGCACCCAGACGTAGTCGTCCTGGCCGCCAGCCTCGATCACGAGGACGTGCTTGCGCGGGTCGGCGCTCAGCCGGTTGGCGAGGAGGCACCCGGCGGTGCCGGCGCCGCAGACGATGTAGTCGTAGACGACCCCGACCATCGCTCAGCGGCCGGCGAGCACCGGGAAGAGCTTGACCAGGCCGTCGGACATCACTTCGACCGCGAGCGCCGCCAGCAGAAGCCCCATCAGGCGCGTCATCACGTTGATTCCGGTGCGGCCGATGACGCGCGCGATCCGGCCGGCGAGGCCGAACGCGAGCCAGATCGCCAGCGCGATGACGACGCCGTAGCCGACCAGCACCGCGACCTGCCACCAGTGGCGCGTCTTCTCGGCATAGATGACCATCGTCGAGATCGTCGCCGGCCCGGTCAGGAGCGGGATCGTCAGCGGGACGATCGCGATCGAGTCGCCCGCGTCGACCTTGTCGTTGCCTTCGGCGAGGTCGCTGGTGCGGCTCTCGGCCGGCTGCGCGTTCAGCATCTGCAGCGAAGAGAGCAGCAGCAGCATGCCGCCGCCGACCTGGAACGAGGCGAGCGAGATGCCGAAGAACTCGATGATGCGCAGGCCCGCGGTCGCGCTGACGGCGATGACGACGAACGCGCTCACCGCGGCGACGTGGATCGTGCGCCGCCGCTGCTCGGCGCTGAAGCCTTCGGTGAAATGGATGAAGAAGGGCAGCACGCCGATCGGATTGACGATCGCGAGCAGCGCGATGAGCGGCTTCAGGATGTCCATGGGCGGCGCGTGCCGGGCCGCGCGTCAGGGCGCGGCGGGCGGCGGGTCATTGTCGTCGGCCAGGCTGCGCAGGTAGCGCAGCCCGGCCACGGCGCGCGCTCCGTACCAGCCGAGCAGCTCGCCATCGACGCGCTGCACCCGCGCCGCCGGGCACAAGGCGCACGCTTTGGCGACGTGGGTCGCGCCGAACGCGAACGGCTCCGAGCTGAGCAGCACCCGCTCGACGTCGGCCAGCCATGGCTCGGTCCCGGCGAGCGCCGGATAGCGCGCGGCGCCGGCGTAGCCGCCGCTCGCCTCGGGCAGCGTCCGCCAGCCGATCCGGGCCAGCATGCGCGAGAGATAGGTGTCGCGCGCGACGGTCATCCATGGGCCGTGCCAGATCAGGTAGAGGACGCGCCGCTCGAGCCGGCCGTCGGCAGTCGTCGCCGCCAGCTCCGCGGCGAGATCCGCGCGCAGCGCCGCGGCACGCTCGGCGAGCCCCGGGGCGCCGGCAAAGGTCGCCGCGAGTTGGTCGACCAGCGCCAGGTTGTCGAGCGGATCGCTTGGATGGGTGACGACGATCGCGGGCGCGGCGTCGCCCCAGGCGCGGATCGCTTCGATCGTCTCGCGCCGGTTCTCGTCGACGTTGGCAAGCACGTGGGTGGGCGCCAGCCGGCGCAGCTTGGCGAGGTTCACGTCCTTGGTGCCGCCGACCTTGGCGACCTGACCGACGCGCTCGCGCGGGTGCACGCAAAAGCCGGTTCTGGCGACGAGCCGCTCGCCGAGCCCGAGCGCGAAGACCAGCTCGGTCAGGCTCGGAACGAGGCTGGCGATGCGCGGAGCGCCGTACCCTGCACCGCTCATCGGCTTGGCGTCGCGGCGGCCCCAAAACAACAATTGCCGTCGGTCCGGATCAAATTTTTCCCCCAAATCACATATATTTGCCAGTCTGTGGTTGGCAGCAAGCCTTCTTGAAATCGTTCACGACGGGTAGAAGCTCCACATCTCGAGAAAGAACAGGAAGGCATCGTCCTCATGGGCAACAAACTCTACGTCGGCAATCTCTCGTACAACGTACGCGACGACGATCTCCAACAAGCGTTCGCGCAGTACGGCACCGTGTCGTCGGCGAAGGTCATGATGGACCGGGACACCGGTCGCTCGAAGGGCTTCGGCTTCGTCGAGATGGGCACTGATCCGGAAGCGCAAGCTGCCATCAACGGCATGAACGGGCAGGCGCTAGACGGCCGCGCCATCGTCGTCAACGAAGCGCGTCCACGCGAGGAGCGTCCGGGCGGCTTCGGCAATCGCGGCGGCTTTGGCGGCGGCGGTGGCACCGGTGGCGGCGGCTACGGTGGCGGCGGCGGTGGCCGCTCCGGCGGTGGCGGCGGCTACGGCGGTGGTGGCGGCGGCTACGGCGGCGGCGGCGGCGGCCGCTCCGGTGGCGGCGGCTACGGCGGCGGCGGCGGCCGCTCCGGTAGCGGCGGCGGCGGTAGCCGCGGCGGCTACTGAAGCCCTTCCTCGCGGCCGCACGGCGGCCCGACCGAACAAGCGGTGCGGCGATGGGCGCACCGCTTTTTGCATCGCTTCAGCCGGCGGGCCGGCGCTGCTTGCGCGGACGGCTGGCGAGGAGACGGTCGAACAGCGCGTTCGGCAGCATGCGCAGCAAGCGCGCGACGATCCCCATCTGCCACGGGATGACGCGGTAGCGCGCACCCGCGACGATGGCCGCGTAGGCGCGCTCGGCGAACTTCGCCGCGCTGATCAGGAACGGCATCGAATACCGGTTGCCTTTCGTCAGCGGCGTGTCGACGTAGCCCGGAGCGATCGTCACCACCTTGATGCCGAACGGCCGCAGCTCGCCGCGCAGGCTCTCGCAATAGACGATCACCGCCGCCTTGCTCGACGAGTACGCGCCGTGTCCGGGCAGCCCGCGAATTCCGGCGACGCTGGCGATGCCGACCAGCGTCCCGCTCCCGCGCTCGCGCATCGGCGCGACGAACGGATGGAAGGTCGCCGCGAGGCCGAGGTTGTTGGTTTCGTAGGTCGTCCGCATCACCTCGAGATCGGCGCGCACCGCGGTGTCCATGCCGATGCTGATCCCGGCATTGGCGATGACGACGTCCGGCACTCCCTGCGCGGCGATGCAGGCGTGGCCCGCGCCGGTGATCGCCGCGACGTCGCGCACGTCGGCGCCGTAGACGGCCCAGCTCCCTTGGGGGAACCCTTGCGCCGTCGCCCAGCGATGGACCTCGTCGGCGCGGCGCGCGACCAGCGCAAGTCGATAGCCGGCGCGCTGAAACCGCGCCGCGAGCGCCTGGCCGATGCCGCTCGATGCCCCCGTGATGAAGACGAGCGGCGTTGTCACGGGCTCGTCTTCCCCGGCGTCACGAAGGTCGCGCTGGTGTGGCCCTGGAGGTCGATGACGCGCGCCAGGTTGTCGTACTCCATGCCCCCGGCGCGGACCACGCTCTGCCCCTGCGTGACGACCACCGGCAGGTGCGAACGCACGCGCTCGACGTTGCGGAAGGCTTGCAAGAACTCGCCGCGGAGCTCGATCGCCTCTTCGCCGTCGTGCGCCGGCCGCACGACCTGGGCGTCGCCGAGCAGCTGCACCTCGCTGGCGTCGCCGTTGGCGAGCGCCTTGCGCGCGGAGGCGAGCGTGACGACGCCGTCGCTGCCGATCGCGCGGATGCGCGGATCCTCGATCTCGATCGTGTCGTCGTCGGGATAGTGGCGCAGCCGCTCGCCCTCGATCTGGGCGCGCAAGGTGCCGTCGCTCGCGAAGCGCTGGACGACGAAGTTCGTCATCACGTAGTCGGCCTCGTGGCGCGGCGCGACCGCCTCTCGCGGCGTCTCGACTGCCGGCGCATTGCGCACCAGCCACCAAGTTCCGAGCGCGAGCGCCGCCATCATGAGGAGCGGCAGGTACGCCGACGCGAGGTCGAGCAGGCGCAGCGGCCAGGGCGCAGCGGCAACCGGCTCGGGGCCGGCGAAGCTGAGGTCGACTTCGTCATCGTCCTCGAGGCCGCCGCTTGCGGCCGGAGGAAGCGACTCATCGCGCGCCATCGAGCGCGAACAGTGGGCCGCCGAGCAGCGTCGCGTAGCGGCCGGCCGCGACCAGCAGGAGATCGCAGAACTCGCGCGCCGCGCCTTCGCCCGCGGCCGCCGCGGTGACGTGGCACACCGCCGCGCGCACCTCGACGTGCGCGCCGGGCGGTGCGCACGCGAAAGCGGCGCGGCGCAGGATCGGCAGGTCGGGCCAGTCGTCGCCGATCGCGGCGACGCGCTCCCAGCCGAGGCCGAGCGTATCGACGAGCGCCGCCGCCGCCGCCATCTTGTCGGCCGCGCCATACGCGGTGTGGGCCACGCCGAGCTCGGCCATGCGGCGCCGCACCGCGAGCGAGTCGCGCCCGCTGACGACGATCGGCACGATGCGGCCCTGGGCGAGCAGCTTGATGCCCTGGCCGTCGAGCGTCGAGAACGCCTTCATCGCCTCGCCGGTCTCGCCGATGTACAGGCGCCCGTCGGTGAGGACGCCGTCGACGTCGAAGATCGCCGCGCCGATGCCTTCGCCCGTGCCGCGCGCTGCGAGCAGCAGCTCGGGCGCGAAGGCGATCGCCGGCGCACGAACGGCCGGCATCAGATGACCTTGGCCCGCATCAGATCGTTCGAATTGAGCGCGCCGACGAGCGCCCCTGCAACGTCGACGACAAGCAGGCCCGTGATGCGGTGGCGCTCCATGAGGTCGGCGGCTTCGACCGCGAGCGCATCCTCGCGCACGAGCCTGGGAGTCGGGCTCATCACGTCGCCGGCGCGCATCGCGCGCAGGTCGGCGCCGGTCTCGATCAATCGCCGCAGATCGCCGTCGGTGAAGATGCCGGCGAC